>CALGRN010000316.1 GCA_937880835.1 uncultured Prevotella sp.
GGCACTATGAATGCCCAATGGGCTGTCATTATGTAAACCTCGTTTATGCCGAAGCCTGCGATGAGGTGCATTATCATATCGAAGGAGAACCACACCAGACACATCTGCATAAAGCGAGACTTGCGCCCGAAGTATGCTCCGCATGCGAAAAGAATAACGATAATGAATTCCACCGCATAGTTTATTGCCCGGTCGTAAGGCACGAATATGGGGCGCGTTTCCTGCACGTCTTGCAGCAGATACTGCCGATGAAGGATGAAAGATTCGCCGAAAAGGTTTTCTACTGCGGTTCTCATGCGCGACGTGCTTATGTCTGTCCATTCCAAAATGGGCTTGTCGCTTATCGTCTTACCATTGTGAGCTTTCACCCATTCTTCGCGCTTTCGGTTCTTTTCCGCAAGGTTCACGCCTCTTTTCTCATGCTCCTGCTCAATCTTCCGTATGGCTTGCTGCTGCGGTATCTCTATCTCTTGGTGCTGATAGAAATATATACCGAAAAGCAAGACGGACGGAAGCACGAAAGAGAAAAATATCCGCTTCGGACTCAGAGCACTGCGCCTGTTGACGAAAACCGATGCCATGAACGTCTTTACTCCGTTGGTAAGGGTTATTCCGGCAGTGAGGAAGAACAGTATGAAGGTTTCTTTCATGCTCATCTTCTCATCTTTCTTCATCTTCATTCCCGCTATGTAGAGCGTCATCGTGAGCAGAAACAGCGATATGATGAAGTGGTCGGGCACAATAGCTGCAAGCATGATATAAGCGAAAGAGAAGAAGAACGTCGTGAGAAGCGTTGCATCATTCTGCCCCAGACCTATCACTTCGCGGAATATTCTGTACATGTAAATGAACGAATAGAATGCGCAGAAGATAATCAGAGCCGCCATGAGAAAGACCGCGAAGTTTACTCCCGTAGCCGACATGAGATAGTCGTTGAGCAGATAAAGAGGATAGAGAACGGTAAGAAACAGAGGATGCCGAGCCGTAACGAAATGCACACGCATGTTGGACAACACTATATAAGAAAACGCATCGAACCCCGACACGCAGAAGTTTTTGCGGAACAGCGTCCAAAAGCCTAAGTTTCCGCCTCGCGTAAACAGGTCGAAATACTTGTATATAAGCATCGCATTTAGCACAACCAAGACAGTGAACAATATCAAAGCCGGCAGTCTTTCTTCTCGTTTTATCTTAAACAGACTCAGCATATCAGCATATCAGATATTTTGAAATTAAAGTAACATTGTATATAAACAGGTATGCGGCGAGCGCAAAAACAAGCCATTGAGCCTTCGTTATGTGCTTTTCGGGCAACGACTTAATGGCATATGCCACCGCTATCGGTATCACATATATCCAGTGTGCAGACATTATATAAACCTCGTTAAGCCCAAATCCCAAGCCCAAATGCAGCAACATGTCCAATCCGAAGTATGACATGCAGAGCCATAAGAAGCGAGAACGACGCCCGAGAAATATTCCCGCTGCAAACAGAAGCAAGACAACAGCCTCGACAAAATAGTTGAATGCCCAACTGTAATGCACAATCATGGGACGCTTTCGCAGTACATCTTGAAGCAGATAATCTTGGTGCAGCTGTATCGATTCGCCGAAAAGATTTTCTATTGCCGACTCTATTCTCGACGTACTTATGTCTGTCCATCGCATAAAAGCACCATCGCCAATGGGCTTTCCTTGTCTTGGCTGACTGTGTTTCGGTTTTTCCTTTGTTTTGTTTACTGCTCTCAGCGTGTCTCCCGGCACTCCTTTTACAGAGTCTTTACCTGCCTGTGCAAGTCTCATTTGCAGCTCTTTCTTCTGCTTTTTGGCTTTTTTATCGGCTTGTGCCTTATGTCGAGCCACTTCAACGGGCCATACGAGAGTGTTGTATTCCCATTTGCTTATACCCCAAAGCAATGCTGCCGGCAGTATAACTGCAAAGGCAATGTATTTTATTCGGAAAAACTTTCTGCCGTTTACGAATAGTCCCGAGAGATAGATTTTCAAACCGTTGTTGAGTGATACGCCTGCCGTAAGCACGAAAAGCAGCACGCTCTGCGCCACACCAAGCCTGTCGCCACGCTTCATCCATAGTCCTGAAACATACAAAGCGAGCAACAAAAGCATCATCGACATTATGAAATGGTCGGGAACAATGGCTGAAATCATAACGTAGGCAAATGAAAAGAAGAATGCCGAAAGCAAAACGGAACTGCATCTGTCGAGCTCTGTTATCTCGCGTAAGATTCTGTAAAAGAACAGCATCGAATAGACAAAACAGAACATCTGCATAGCTGCAACCACAAATATTGCGCAGTTGATGCCCGTAAGATAAATAAGTGCCTGATTTATTAGATACGGAATATACATGTAGAAAGCCAACAGAGGATGCCGGAAAACATTATACCCGGCAGTCCAATCGCTTACAACGGAATAGGTTATAGGGTCGAAACCCGACACATGGAAATTGCGGATGAACAGCGGCCAATAGTATTTCTTCAACGGAGTGAATATGCCGTAGTATTTGTAAATGACCAAAGCATTCAGCAGTATTTGAACTACGAGCAGTAATAAAGCTGCCAAACGCTCCTCACGTCTTATCTTGAATATCTCCAATATCTTTTTCATCGCAGTCTGTCATCGTTT
>CALGRN010000317.1 GCA_937880835.1 uncultured Prevotella sp.
CAACCGTAGGCATAATGAAATTGTGAACTCATTTTTTCAAATCGTACGAATAAAATATTCATTCGATACTTCTCAAATCACATCCAATCATCTCCTGCGTCATTCTTTCGTATATATCCTTGCTCACACGTTTTCCTCTCAGACTTCTTACGGTTTTAAAATCGGAAAAGAAATCGTTGTCGGAAAGATACCATTTTCGTTCGCTTACATCTTTAATCCTGCTAAGTCTGTTGTCGATAAGACGCGCATATTTGCGGTTTACAACAGTAAGGATGTGCTCGCCCGATTTCATTTTCAGCGCAAGAACAAGCCTTGTGCACTGCTTCTGAGGTTCTGCCGCTCTCCATTGTCTCGCAGAAGTGGATATTCTTATGTTCCAACCATGTTCGGAATTAAGGGCATTCATAATTCGGCGGAACGCTTCTCCATGAGCAGATGTGTCTTTAATGCCGTTGTAAGATATATAATAATGTATCATCTCATGCAACAGCACGTTCTTAAACTCATTCTCTTCAATGTCATAGAAATTGCTCACACTTATCGAGAAGTCGGAAAGTTTCTTTCTTCCGAATATGTTTCTGCATTTACAAGTCATCGAGCCCAAGCGCGTTTTCGATTTCGACAAAGCCAAACGAGGCATGGGAAGACTCCCGCAGAAGTAATCGCGGTTGAATAGTTCAAACCATTCTGCCATCCATTTTTCCGTAATCTGCATTTCTTATTGTTTCGTTTATATCCGAACATGGATAATAACGCAAAAACATCTGCTATATTTTCATGTGTCACTATTTATTAATACTTTTGCACGATAATATACAAACAAGAGATATGCAAGACCAGTTTTCACGCACGCGGATGCTCTTCGGCGCATCGGCAGTAAACGCGTTGCAAGCCTCGCGCGTTGCTGTTTTCGGCATAGGAGGTGTTGGTGGACATGCCGCAGAAGTGTTGGCACGCAGCGGATTGGGAGCAATAGATTTGATAGACAACGACAAAGTGTCTCTCACGAATATAAACCGACAGATCTATGCGCTGCATTCCACTTTGGGAAAATACAAGGTAGATGTGGCAGAAGAACGTATCAAAGACATTAATCCTAATTGCAAGGTTACGAAACATTGCATGTTTTATCTTCCCGAAAACGCTGATTCGATAGACCTTTCCGTTTATGATTATGTCGTTGACTGTATTGATACCGTCACTGCTAAAATAGAATTGATAAGAAGATGCGCCGAACTCGGCGTGCCTATTATATGTTGTATGGGCGCAGCAAACAAGCTCGACCCTTCTGCTTTCAGAATAACAGACATCAACAAAACTAACACCGACCCGATAGCAAAGATAATAAGAAAACGTCTGAGAAAGCTCGGCATATCATCTTTGAAATGTGTTTATAGCGAAGAACAGCCTCTGAAACCGACCGGCAGCAATGAAAGCGAACCTTGTACGGACAATTTTGATGTATCTGACGAAACGATACAAAAACGCAATATCCCTGCAAGCAACGCGTTTGTTCCTGCTGCTGCCGGACTGATTGCAGGCGGCGAGGTGGTGAAAGAATTGATAAGGCTTTCAAATTGCAATCGGGCAATATTATGAAAGGATATCGAAATATAAAAGAAAAATAATGAAATATTATTTGAAAAAAGAGATTTAAAAGTTTGAATATTAGACATAAATTTAATAAATTTGCGCCTTGAATATATATTTTGCTACTAATTTATTATGTTATTAAAAGTATGATACAAAACAACTTAAAAAAAATCGGAGTCTGCTTTGGTATGCTTATGCTTGCTATCGCAGTAAATGCAGTGCCGGCAAAACGCGGTCTTAAAAGGACAATTACACTTGCAGACGGTTCACAAATGAAAGTGGAATT
Organism: uncultured Prevotella sp.; assembly: GCA_937880835.1. Taxonomy (GTDB): domain Bacteria; phylum Bacteroidota; class Bacteroidia; order Bacteroidales; family Bacteroidaceae; genus Prevotella. The sequence goes on from CALGRN010000317.1 coordinate 1,880, forward strand.
GGTTGGAGACGAACACCATCACTACTTTATTGATGCCAAAGGTAACGCATATACGGAAGATGTGAAGACAAAGAAATTTGTCATGCGTACAAAAGCAGAAATAGAAAAAGCTCGCAATTCTAATCTGAAAGCACGCTTCTCTGCACGTCGCAGTCCAAGAAAAGCAATCGGAGAAAAAGATCATTCATTGTTTCGCGGCAAGAAAAAGGGCTTGGTTATTCTTGTAAACTTCAAAGATAAGAAGTTCAACGCAAAACATACAAAAGCAATGTTCCATGACATTGCAAACAAAGTAGGATATAATGAGGGTAATTTCAAGGGTAGTGTTAAAGATTATTTTCTTGCTCAAAGTGAGGGAAAATTTGAACTTGATTTCGATGTTGTAGGTCCTGTTGAAGTTTCAAGAAACATGAGCTACTACGGAGGAAACGATGTCTATGGCAACGATAAAAATCCTGATGAAATGGTAAGAGAAGCTTGCGACCTTATAAAAGACTCTGTAAATTATAAAGATTATGATTGGGATGACGACAATGTAGTTGACCAAGTATTCATCATTTACGCAGGTTACAATGAGGCACAAGGTGGTCCTACCAGCACTATTTGGCCTCATGAATGGGAACTTGGTGCAGGTGGAGACACGAAAGTTTATAACGGTATCACTGTAAATACATACGGTTGTAGTAGTGAACTTGCAGGTGGAAGCGGCAATAATATAGACGGTATCGGAACAATGTGCCACGAATTTTCTCACTGTCTCGGCTTTCCTGATTTCTATGACACCAACTACGGTGGACACTACGGTATGGGAGAGTGGGACTTAATGAACAGTGGCAGCTACAATGGAGACAGCTTTACGCCTGCCGGTTATACAAGTTATGAGAAAATGACTTGTGGTTGGCTTAAACCGATTGAATTGAAAGACCCCAAACGTATTGAGGGAATGAAAGCCATGAGTGAAGGTGGTGAGTCTTATATTATATACAATGATAAGAACAAAAATGAGTATTACATGCTCGAAAACCGTCAAAAGACAGGCTGGGATGCAGAACTTCCGGGAAGCGGATTGCTCATAATACATGCCGACTATGATAGAATGGCATGGGAGAATAATATCGTTAACACAGTAGTAAATTATTCTTATGCAAGCAACGACCATGAACGTTTCACTATTTTCCATGCAGACAACAACTCTTCTTCATATTCTTCTGACTATGATGCATATCCTGCAAAAGGTAACAACTCATTGACTGCTACATCAAAACCGGCTGCAAAGCTCTATAACGGTGGCAGAACAAAGACTGTGAACATGAATAAGGATATTACGAATATAACTCTCAACAATGACAGCACTATAAGTTTCGACTTCATGCTCAACCGCGAGAATGCTCCTGATACTAATCCGGAAGTAACCGATACGGTCGTATATAAGTCGTTGTATCTTGACGAGCTCGTAACAACTCCACAGAAATATGATGCCGGTGTTTACAATGTTCGCACCAACCGTCTTTTGAAAAACGGTATATGGAATGCACTTTGGTTGCCTTGTGATGTAAATGCAGAAAGCGTTAAAAAGCACTTCGGAGAGAAAACAACTATCGCAGAGTTCAAGAGTGTCAAAGAAGTTGAGGATAATGTTTACATACAATTCAAGACCGGTGCAGACAGTTTGCGTGCCAACGTGCCTTATCTGATAATGATAGAGAATAAAGATGCCATTACAGATCTTGGAAATTTCATGCAGATGTCTGTAAACAAGAGCGACACTATTTCTTCTGTTACTATCGACGGATACACATTCATGGGAACAACAAAGGCAGACACACTTAAAGAAGGTGCTTATTATACCGAAGTAGATGAATTTGTTAAAGCCGAAGGTACTGAGAAAATGAATGCTCTAAACGCGTTCTTCATGTCAGAAGAAGATAGCACCAAGAATCTTATTTTGCAGATTGATGAGGAAATAGTCAACGATATTGACTTTGCCAAGATGAACTTGGACGGTTTCAAGAACATGAACATATATGATATTAACGGTCGTTTGATACGCATAAACACTGAAAATCTGAATGATTTACCAAAGGGTATATACATTATGAACGGCAAGAAATATGTTGTGAAATAATAAATAGCACATCACATATAAGATATATCGGATGTATTCCTTAAATGGAATGCATCCGATATTTTTTGTTATATACACTGCTTACGCTATAATGCAGTGAGTCCGACGAATTATATTCTGTGCATTTTTTCATAACTTTGCATATCCACATTTGCTACTATGTGCGTATGCGCTTATTACTTTTGGGCAAACGCCGGCTATGATTCATCGGACTCACGTAACGTTATTAAACATCCATAATGCCGTTACGCGCATGGAATATGAATAAAACTTATTTGAAATAATGAAGTGATGTCCACCTGTTATAACAAAAAAACGCAGCTTAAACTGCGTTTTTTTTATTATGTCATATCGGATTATTCCTTGTTGATACGCTTCCGTTCGTGATGATCAAGAACTATTTTGCGCATTCTCATATTCTTTGGAGTAACCTCAACCAATTCATCCACCTTTATATATTCGAGACATTCTTCGAGACTCATCATAACTTTCGGTATCACTCGTGCCTTATCGTCAGAGCCGCTTGCACGCACATTGGTAAGCTGTTTAGCCTTCGTTACGTTTATAATCAGGTCGTTATCGTGTACATGTTCGCCCACAACCTGTCCCGAATAAACATCTTCTCCCGGGTCAATGAAAAACTTTCCCCTGTCTTGCAGCTTGTCGATAGAGTATGCATACGCAGTTCCTGTCTCCATAGCTATCATACTTCCGTTCACACGACGCACGATATCGCCTTTATACGGTTGATATTCCTTGTATCGATGAGCCATGATTGCTTCTCCCTGAGAAGCTGTAAGAACATTTGTCCGCAGTCCTATTATTCCTCGCGAGGGTATGTCAAATTCTATATTAACACGCTCTCCTTGCGTCTCCATTGATGTCATTTCACCCTTACGGCGTGTAACCTTGTCAATCATTTTGCTTACAAACTCCTCCGGAACATTTATCGTAAGCTCCTCGACAGGTTCGCATCGCTGTCCGTCTATTTCCTTATAGATAACCTGCGGCTGCCCTACCTGCAACTCATACCCTTCGCGTCGCATCGTCTCTATAAGCACACTGAGATGCAAAACACCTCGTCCGCTAACTATCCAACTATCGGTGGAGTCTTCAAACTGGCGCACTTTGAGAGCGAGATTTTTCTCCAATTCCTTAGCCAGACGTTCGGCAATATGGCGTGATGTGACGAATTTTCCTTCCTTTCCGAAGAAAGGCGAGTCGTTGATAGTAAACAACATGCTCATCGTGGGTTCATCTATCGCAATCGGAGGAAGCGGTTCCGGATTGTCCAGATTGCAGATAGTATCCCCTATCTCAAATCTTTCCAGTCCGATAACAGCACAAATATCGCCGCTGTCAACATGGTCTGTCTTCACATGTCCCATTCCTTCAAACGTGTGAAGTTCCTTTATCTTCATTCTCTCCTGCGTTCCGTCTCTGTGACATATCGTAATGTTCATGCCGTCTTTCAGCACTCCCCGATGCACACGTCCTACAGCAATGCGTCCCGTATAGTTTGAATAATCGAGGCTTGTTATCAACATCTGCGGCGTGCCTTCAATCTGCTTGGGAGCAGGTATTACTTCAACAATCTTGTCGAGCAGATACTCTATGTTGTCAGTAGGTGTCTTCCAGTCCTCCGACATCCAACCGTTTTTAGCCGAACCATAAACAACGGGAAAGTTCAATTGGTCTTCCGTCGCGTTAAGAGAGAACATAAGGTCGAACACCATTTCATACACTTCATCGGGACGACAGTTAGGTTTATCCACCTTGTTCACTACAACTATCGGTTTCAAACCTATCTGCAAAGCCTTTTGAAGCACAAACCGCGTCTGCGGCATAGGTCCTTCAA
>CALGRN010000318.1 GCA_937880835.1 uncultured Prevotella sp.
AAAAGAATTAGAAGAAATGATGGCTACTATTTCTGAACTTTGGATTAAAGTAAAAGCATATAAATATCAGAGCATTTTAAAAGAACATTTGCACACATTTGTTTTAAAGACCGATTTAATGAACATATATGAGCAGATAAAATTCTGCTTTATATAAACACTTATCAATACAAACACTCCCGATAGTTATTCAAAATACTATCGGGAGTGTTTCTTTTTATGAATAGTCTATCAGTATGGTTGTTGTTGTAATAAACATCAGCAAAACCTTATCTGTTTTTCAAAAGCTATTGTTTTGCACGCTGAAAGTTATCCTTTTGAAGCCCGAAAGTTATCCTTTTGCATCGCAAAACAATAGCTTTTGAAAAGTGATTTATAACATATTGATATACAAGGCTATACAAACAGTCTTTCGGAAATCATGAAACACTCAGTTGACATGTGTCCTGTAAAAAACTGTCATACGCAACTGTTTGTTGTCGCTTTTATCATTTACCAGTTCATCCGTCATTCACATATTTACCGGTTGGGCAAATTACTGATTTTTAAAGGTTCACTTTTGCATGTTTCAGGAATTTTATTTATTTTTGCAAACAATAAATATACGGCCTCGTAGCTTAGCTGAATAGAGCGTCAGATTCCGGTTCTGAAGGTCTTGGGTTTGAATCCCAACGAGGTCACAACAATAACAATAACATTAAAAAACACAATTTTGAAATGGATATAGTAGAAAGATTTATCAATTACACCAAGTTCGACACACAGTCTAACGAAGAGTCTGAAACCGTTCCCAGCACGAGCAAACAACTTATTTTTGCAGAATATTTGAAAAAAGAATTGGAAAACGAAGGATTGTCTGACGTCGAAATGGACGAAAAAGGCTACATATACGCTACGCTGAAAGCAAACACAAAGAAGGATATACCTACGATAGGATTTATCTCTCACTATGATACAAGCCCAGATTGCAGCGGTGCAAACGTTCAGGCACGCATAGTGAAGAACTACGATGGTTCTGACATTGAACTGGCAGAGGGTATCGTATCAACGACAGAAAAATTTCCAGAGCTTAAAGAACACATAGGTGAAGACCTCATAGTGACAGACGGACACACTCTGTTGGGAGCTGACGACAAGGCAGGAATAGCCGAGATTGTGCAGGCAATGTGTTGGTTGCGCGACCACGATGAAGTGAAACACGGCGATATTCGCGTAGCTTTCAATCCCGATGAGGAGATAGGAAAGGGCGCACATCACTTCGATGTGGAGAAGTTCGGATGCGAATGGGCATACACAATGGACGGCAGCGACATCGGAAATCTTGAATTTGAGAACTTCAATGCAGCAGGAGCGAAAGTGTTCTTCAAAGGTGTAAGCGTGCATACAGGATACGCAAAGGGCAAAATGGTGAATGCAAACAGACTTGTATGCGAATTCAATGCAATGATACCGGCAACGGAAATACCGGAAGAAACAGAGGGTTATGAAGGTTTCTATCATCTGCTCGGCATACAAAGCAGTACGGAAAATGCGAAAGCATCATATATAATCCGCGATCACGATCGTCAGAAATTCGAAGCTAAAAAAGACTTCATGGAAGATTGTGTGAAGAAAATGAACGAGAAATACGGTGAAGGTACGGTCACAATAGAAATGAATGACCAATACTATAACATGAAAGAGAAGATCGATCCTAACATGCATGTGATAGAAATAGTGCTGAAAGCAATGCAGGATTGCGGTGTAGCTCCGAAGGTAGAACCCATACGTGGAGGCACAGACGGTGCACAACTGAGCTTCAAAGGACTTCCGTGCCCGAACATTTTTGCAGGTGGCGTCAACTTTCACGGTCCTCATGAGTTCATATCAATACAGGTAATGGAGAAAGCCGTGAACGTTATAACAAGGATATGTGAAATAACTGCCGAGTACAACGATTAATAATTTGTTTTCATAAGTATATGTAAAGTCATCGGCAAATACTGTTTTGTCGGTGACTTTTTTGTTTAAACTCATCTCTGTTTTCAAATAATAACATAACGATAAGCAATCAAAATAACAATATATGTCAGAACTTCCCGCTCTCGTTAAAGACCTTGCGCTGATGCTTGTAGTAGCCGGTGCAGTAACGTTGCTGTTCAAGAAGCTGAAACAACCGCTCGTACTCGGATACATCGTTGCAGGATTTATAGTATCGCCTCACATGCCCTACACAATGTCTGTAATAGATAAAGGAAACATTCATACTTGGGCGGACATAGGAGTTATGTTCCTTCTTTTCTCATTAGGACTCGATTTCTCATTCAAAAAGATTTTAAAGATGGGTGCATCTCCCATGATTGCAGCATTCACCGTTGTATTCTGCATGATGGTTCTCGGCATTACGGTGGGACATTCGTTCGGTTGGAGTCGCATGGATTGCATCTTCTTGGGCGGTATGCTTGCCATGAGTTCTACAACTATCATATATAAAGCATTCGACGATATGGAGCTTAGACAGCAGCGGTTTGCAGGTCTTGTGATGAGCGTGCTTATATTGGAGGATATTCTTGCCATCGTAATGATGGTCATGTTGTCGGCAGTGGCAGGCGGGAGCAATCCCGATGGAGGGCAGATGATAGGTTCTGTCTTTAAGATTGGATTTTTCCTTATACTGTGGTTTGTTGTAGGAATATTCCTTATACCTATGTTTTTGCGTTCTACAAGGAAACTTATCAATGACGAAACGTTGCTTGTGGTATCGTTGGGATTGTGTTGTGCAATGGCTGTCATATCTACTACTGTGGGATTCAGCAGTGCATTCGGCGCGTTTGTTATGGGCAGCATACTTGCCGAAACGATAGAAGCCGACAAGATAGTCAAGCTTGTTGAGCCGGTTAAAAATCTATTCGGAGCAGTATTCTTTGTTTCAGTTGGCATGCTTGTAGATCCAAATATCATCGTTGAATACGCCATTCCGATAGTTGCACTCGTGTTTACTATACTGCTTGGACAGGCAATACTCGGCACAGGAGGGTTTATGCTTAGCGGTCAGCCATTGAGAACGGCAATGAAGTGCGGTTTCTCTATGGCACAGATTGGAGAGTTTGCATTCATCATTGCATCGTTAGGTTTGTCGCTTGGTGTTATCGGAGACTTCTTGTATCCTGTTGTTGTGGCAGTCTCGGTGATTACAACTTTCCTTACTCCTTATATGATAAAGTTCTCCGAACCATGCTATGAGTATATTGAAAGGAGATTGCCAAAGAGGTGGATTTTACGCTTGAACCGTTTCACAACAAGCCAGCCTTCAACTATTTCTGACAGTAACAACTGGCATAAACTGTTGCGTGAGATACTCATTAACATGGTTGTCTATTCGATACTTTCTTCAACCGTCATCGCACTTATGCTAACATTGTTTCTTCCTTTCATCCGAAGGGTGCTTCCACATTGGTGGGCTAACGGTGTTTGCGGAGTGCTTATAATTATTATGATTGCTCCTTTTCTGCGCGCAATGGTTATGAAGAAGAACCACAGCAATGAGTTTCGTGCTCTCTGGACGGGCAACAGGCTTAACCGTCTTCCGTTGTTGTTCGTTTCAATGTTGAGACTGATTATTGCCATGAGTTTTGTATTCTACGTATGCAACTATCTCACCCATTTCACCAATGCCTTGATGATAAGCATTGCACTCGTGGCTATTATAGCCATGATTTTATCCCGCAGACTCAAACACAGGAGCATAATGCTCGAAAGAATGTTTATTCTCAATCTGCGTTCTCGCGACATCGAGGCACAGGTTAAGGGCAGGAAGCGTCCTCTTTACGAAGGACATCTGCTCGACAGAGATATACATTTGAGCGACTTTGAGGTGAACAACGATTCTGCTTGGGCAGGAAAGAGTTTGAGCGAGTTAAGGTTCAGAAATCGTTTCGGCGTTAATATAAGCAGTATCTTGCGAGGTCATAGCAGGATAAACATACCAAACGGCGATACAATTATATTTCCCGGAGACAGAATACAGGTTATCGGAAGCGACGAACAGATGACATCTTTCAGTCATGCACTGCACAAGGAGCTGCACGAAGAAGACCCTGACATAGAGCAACGGGAGATGAAACTAAAACAAATGGTTATATCGGGAGGAAGTCCTTTCATCGGAAAGACATTGCAGGAAAGCGGAATACGAGATAAATACAACTGTATGGTCATAGGAGTTGAAGAAGGATTGGAGAACCTTACGATTATAGAACCTTCGCGAAAGTTCCAAAAGGGCGATGTAATATGGATTGTTGGCGAGGAAAAGTCAATAAGAGAACTTGCGGAATTAGACGAAACTGGCGGAAATGTTGTTATATAAGTTCATACCGTAACATAGCATTCAACACTCTATATGCAATATCACTAACTATATAACACATATATACTGACGCAGACAGTAATCTGCACAAAAATATTTTTAACATGGATTATCTTGCGATTATAAATAAATATTACCCTGAGAACAATGAACTCAGACATAATCTGATTACACACAGCCGTTGCGTTGCAGACAAGGCATTGAGCATAATAGCTCGTCATCCGGAATTGGATGTTGACAAACAATTTGTAGAAGAAGCAGCAATGCTGCACGACATCGGCATCTTAAAATGCAATGCCGAGAGTATCGGATGCTCAGGAACAGAGCCTTATGTGCGACACGGCATTATTGGTGCGGAGATAATGCGCGCAGAAGGCTTTCCAAAACATGCACGAGTGTGCGAAAGACATACCGGTGCGGGGCTGTCGACGAACGACATCGTATCTGAAAAGCTCCCGCTTCCACCTCGCGATTTCCTGCCCGAAACAATCGAAGAGAAACTAATCTGCTATGCCGACAAGTTCTTCTCGAAGACGCGCATCGATAAAGAGAAGACTACCGAACAGGCTGAGAAAAGCATAGCAAAGTTTGGAAAAGAAAGCCTTAACAGATTCAGAGAACTGAGAAAACTCTTTGAATGATGAAGGACAACACTATATACAGCATTCGTTCTTTTTAATTTATAATATTCATTGTATAATTCTTATATCGAATTTACATTATTATCATAATCTCATCTGATTAAATAGAATTAGACAAATAAGCTAAAAAAAATAAAATCATTGCAAATCTCATAAAATTATTTTATCTTTGCAACCTATTTTATTATGGCATGAAATTTAATATAATATAAAATAGGTATTATAAAATAATAATTTGATGCGATTGCAAGTATTTGGTATTACAGAGTAAATATATTAGAATTAATTAATAATAAAAATTAGAGAATTTATGAGTTATAATAAAAATAAAAAGGATGATTATATCAAACCTATGTCAAGGGTGTTTTTAATCAATAATGAGAGTTTATTGGCAGGAACAGTAGTTGGCGACCATAAACCTGCAACAGATGACGAACCTTTGGAATCTAAACGTTATGATTTCTTTTATGAAAATGAAGATGAATATTAAAAAGATGAACATAAAGAAATAAAATAGAATAAGTTAAGTGTTATTTATATAAAAAGATTATGATGCAAACAAGAATTATATTGATTAGCGGAATGCTACTTGCAAGTGTTATCTTTTCCGGTTGTACTTCGGGAGATACGGACCAAATACAAAACGAGCAGGAAACAGCGGATAACAATATCACCGAATTTGCCATGGAAGAAAATGAATCTTCGGCAAAACCAAATATAAATCGCACAATGGGAAAATACACTGGTTCTCAAATTGATTTCTTTTGGACAGTAGGGGACAAACTTTGGCTTAAAAACGGTACTGCACTTGTTCAAAGCAGTAAAGACAATATAAAAGCAACTGCTGCTTCTGCCAGATTTTATTTTACGGGAACGTATAGTGCGGAAAATTATCCGGTGCGTTATACGGGTAATGGAACAGGAGATAACATTACTATAAATAATATTCAGACACAAGCTACACCTAATGATGGTACGCATATTGGTGCAGATGGTGACTGTGGAACGGCTGTTGCAACAAGAAGCGGTGGGCGTTATAAATTCAAACTTGAACATAAAGCTTCATATCTGACTTTTGCTCCTTATTACAGTCCGGGCTTTGATGAGAGCGTAAAGATAACTCAGATAAAGGTTACAGCCGATCAGAATGTGGCAGGAAAATATGTATTCGATGATTCCGGAATAAAGACAGAAACGGTTACATCGCCTTCAAAAAGCATAACTCTCACGCTGACAAACGGGTTCGCTATTCCGACAGCATATGACTACATGCAGAATGCTGCCATTATGGTAATAGCTCCCGGAAATTATACAAATTTTACAGTTGAGTTCACATTAAACGATAATAAAACCGGTGTGACCGGCACTGTGTCGAAGAAATATCCGAGTATAACTCTCAATGCGGGCAAAAACAGAAGAGTAAGTTTCGACCTTGCCATTACCGGTTACGAGAGCAAATATTATATGTGGGATGCGAAAGAACACTATTGGAAAGGATTTGAGAACTTACAACCGTATGTCAATAATACAAGCAACTCTAATTATCCGACAGACGGTACTGATCGTTATTACAACAAAGAATTGAATAACACGGCAGGAACACATTCGGCAACCAATGCTCCGAATGTAAACGAAGTGTGTTGGTATATATGGAAAGGCGATCCTCATTGGGATGGAAACATATTATGGTCTATGATGAAACACCTGTATAAGGGTGGAATGTGGTTTAAGAAAAAAGCTCAAATACCGGGATTCATAAGTGATAATTATAAAGGCACAGACTATCGTTATAATCATTTTACTATATGGGCAGAAGGAAACGGTACTTGGAAAATAAGACCGACAAATGGACGTCCTGCCAATACTGATAATTATTTCTTTCTTCCGGCAATGGGATATTATACCGATAATGGCACGTTGCGGCTCGATGATTCGGAATATTACGGAGCTTATTGGACTTCAACTTCTTTAAAGAACACCAATTATGCTCTATCGCTGCATTTCTCAGACGCTTATGTAGGAGTGGAAAGAGACCTCAGACATTGGGGATACCCTATACAACCAACATGGTTTAAGTAACACACAGTTATATTGTATATATAAAAAATCACCGTTGTTCTTCTTACGACGGTGATTTTTTTATGTAAGTTAAGATGAAAATAGTTCGAGATGTTTAAGTGGTAAATAATGTCAATTAACAAAAACGATAATGCTTTTCTGTACACGTGTGTATAGTGAGTTGTACACGCGTGTACAGTAAGCTATACACACGTGTACAGAAAAGCATGTTAAAAGCAAGTGAGACGAGCATAATAAAGGCTTTGGAATGGTTGCTGCACTTATATGGTATTGCAACATTTCAAAGCCTTTTTATATTACCGAATTGTCAATATTTGAATGAAGAACCGCCCAAGAACTCTCTTAACAGACTTGTCGGAGGAAGAGAACGATAGGGTATGGGATAGAAATATTTAAGGAATTTGCTCAGACGATAAGCCTCGCTGTATTCCGGACAGCTTTCCGGCACAAGCTCGAGCAATGGCTCTGCCTGCGATTTTATTACTGCAATTTCAAACAACATCGCTGTGTTGAACATCGCGTCGGCATTCTCCTGATATGGGAAAATCCATTTGTTTTCGCCTGCTCTCACTGATGGCCAACGGCGAATTGTCTCCTGTGCGCTCACTCCACGATACTTATAGTCGCGTATTATGCGCCGGAGCAGGCGGTTATCGGTAGTGGGGATGTAGTTGTGATCATCAAGAAGAATTGTCGTAAGCGCAGATGCGTAGATGCGAAACTTCTGTTCTTCGGGTATCTTAGCCGTAAGTTCAGGGTTTAACGCATGTATTCCTTCCACTACAAGCACATTGTTTTCTTCCATTTTCATTACCTTTCCGTTCCTCTCACTCAGTCCTGTTTGGAAGTTGTATTTAGGCAATTCCACCTCCTCGCCGTTGAAAAGAGCCTTGAACTGCTCGTTTATGAGCGGTATGTTGAGTGCATGCAAGTGTTCATAGTCGTAGTCTCCGCTCTCGTCTTTCGGTGTATCTTCACGGTTTACGAAATAATCGTCGAGCGAAATCTGCAACGGTTTCAATCCGTTTGTAAGCAATTGGATTGACAATCTTTTGCAGAATGTTGTCTTTCCCGATGACGACGGACCTGCAATAAGAACGAGTTTTATTCCCTTTCTGTTTGCTATTTCATCTGCTATTTGTGATATTTTCTTCTCTTGAAGAGCCTCCGAAACGTTTATCAAGTCTGTTGTCAGACCCTTTTTAACGGCTTCGTTGAAGTCGCCGACAGTGCAAACGCCCAATATTTTCTGCCAACGATGATGCTCTTTGAATATTTCAAACATCTTGTCTTGCGTGGTCATTTCGCCAATACAGCAGGATTTCTCTGCGAAGGAATACGCAGCAGCAGTCCGTCATAATATTTTTCGAGACCGAAAAGATACAGTTCGCTCGTGTTGGTAAGCAGCGAACCGTAATAATAATCCACGTAATCATCTATCTTATAATATGTAGTATATAGATGACCGGTGCTTTCAAGCAGTTTTACTTTTGCCTCGTCACCTTTCTTTAGGAACATCTTTATAGCCTCTTCGGTAGTCACCTCAAACCGCTTTACGGGTATTTTCGCATCAATGATTTCCTGCATACGCTTTCTGATTTTATCAACATCCTGCAATGATACGGGATGTCCTATGTTCAGATTGCAGTAATATCCGTTCGAGATAGGAATGTCTATAAGCACCGAACTGTCTTTATACAGGTCGTGAACAGCTTTACACAGCACGAAGAAAAGTGTTCTGGTGTACGAGCGAAGACCTGATGATGAGTGCAAATCGAGAAACTCTACATCTTTATTATGATAGAGTCTGAAATGCATTCCTCTTACTCTGTTGTTCACTTTCGCACTCACCGGACCATATTCCATATTGAGATTAAATTCTCTAAAAACGTCAGAAAGTGTGCTTCCTATTGCAATTTCTTGACTTTTTTTATTATTTTTGCAACGGATTTGTATTACTTGTTTCATTTGCATTGAAGTTTTTCTATAAGCGAGTGTAAAGTTAATGAATTTTTTAAATATTCAAAAGATTATTGCATTATAATATATTGAATTTATGGATACAAGCACTTATGTAGCTATCTTCTTTAAGATTGTAGGCTCATTGGCTCTTCTTATTTACGGAATGAAAGTGATGAGCGAGGCTTTGCAGAAGCTCGCAGGTTCTCAATTGAGACATGTATTGGGAGCAATGACAACAAACCGGTTCACCGGTATGATGACAGGAACATTCATAACATGCGCCGTACAATCTTCATCGGCTACCACTGTGATGACCGTTTCGTTTGTAAATGCCGGACTTTTGACACTCTCACAGTCAATATCCGTTATCATGGGAGCGAACATCGGAACTACTCTTACGGCTTGGATCATGTCTCTCGGCTATTCGGTTGACCTCACCAACTTTGTTTTTCCTGCTTTTCTTGCAGGCATTATGCTTATATATACGCGCCGACATCGCTACGTAGGCGATTTTCTTTTCGGTATAGCGTTCATGTTTTTCAGTCTTGTTTTGCTCAATACGGCAGGAAAAGAGCTTCGACTTGAAGACAATCCGGAAATCATAAACTTTTTCAGTTCGTTCGATATTGACAGCTATGTCACCATACTTGTATTCCTGATGATAGGCACGGTGATAACTTGCATCGTGCAATCGTCGGCTGCCGTGATGGCTATAACCATATTGTTGTGTTCTACGGGAGTGCTTCCGATATATCTCGGTATTGCTCTTGTAATGGGAGAGAATATCGGAACTACCATAACAGCTAACCTTGCAGCTCTCGCAGCCAATACTCAAGCGCGTCGTGCAGCATTCGCTCACCTTTGTTTTAATGTGTTCGGAGTGATTTGGGTGCTGTGTATTTTCTATCCGTTCGTAAATCTTATATGCGGCTTCTTCGATTATGATCCGCAGTCGAACAACCTCACTCATCATCAGCTTGCTCTGAAACTGCCTGTCATTCTTGCAGCTTTCCACACCTCATTCAATGTAGTAAACACCTTTATACTTATATGGTTCATTCCACAATTGGAGAAAGTGGTGTGTGCTATTATCAAGACGAGACGCAAAGATGAAGAAGAAGACTTCCGTCTTCGATTTATCAGCGGTGGTCTTATGCAAACTCCCGAATTGTCAGTGTTTGAAGCTCAGAAAGAAATACTGTCGTTTGCGCAACGCACTCACAGAATGTTCGGAATGGTGAGAGAACTCCTTACGGAAAAAGATGAAGGCAAGTTTGTCAAGATTTTCGACCGTATAGAAAAGTACGAGGGTATCAGCGACAACATGGAAATAGAGATAGCTAAATATTTAGACAATGTAAGCGATGCTCATTTGAGCGACGAGACGAAGGCTAAAATAAGAGCTATGCTGCGCGAGATAAGTGAGATAGAAAGTATAGGAGACAGTTGTTACAATCTCGCACGCACAATAAAGAGACGAGCTTCGGGTAAAGAAGACTTCACGGAGGAATTATATGAACGCATGCATCAGATGTTTGAGCTGACCGATGACAGTCTTTCGCAGATGAATGTGCTGCTTAAAGGCTATAAAGAAGACCTTGATGCAAACCGTTCTTTCTATATAGAAGACGAGATAAACAATTATCGCGACCAGTTGAAGAGCCAGAATATCTCGGATGTAAACGAACATAAATACACTTATACGATAGGAACGATGTATATGGACATTATCGCCGAGTGCGAGAAACTTGGAGACTACGTTGTCAATGTGGTAGAAGCGAGAATGGGAACTCGACATAAAGAGGCTTGAAGACAAGTGTATAAATGTATCTGAAAGATATAAAGCCCGTAATCTTATATGCAAAATATGCCATAAGATTGCGGGCTTTTTCGTTTTGTTCATTTTAATAATGATTAGAGGATAAACACAAATCGGATTGCAGACAGATAGCAGACAGTCTCGGATGTTTGTCGTTATGTATTTCAAAAGCAGTTGTTTTATAATGTAAAAGTTATCCTTTCGGCATGCAAAACAATAGCTTTTGAAAAGCCGTTTTTAACGTCTTGTCTTTCGACATCATACAAAGAGTGGTGTCATTAAGGTTTACCACGATTGTTATAGTGTCATACAATCTATTCCGACAAATAGCAAACCGATAACTGCCGACATACAAAAGCCGCATTGTTTTTTGCATGAATTAGCAGAACTTACGCCAAATCAGGTCATGAGTATGTTTGTACGGCTTGTTGCAAAAGCGCAAAAAACGACTGTAATGTTTGAGGAATTAGAATAAAAAACATTAATTTTGCAAAAAAGTTACAATCGAATGAACATCCTAAAAATATTTTCTCGTATGTTCGGTAGAATATTCTATCCGATAAGGGATAACGTTACGTTCTTCGTGTTTATGTATCTGCTCGGTACGATATGCACGCTCTCTACCGTCCCCGATACGGGAAATGCACATCCTTATGAACTTTGGGCAATAGAACTTCTGCTCGATGTGTATCTGATATGCCTTGTTCTGACAGCCATTCCGAATAAAATAAGAAGGTGGATAAAATATTTCATCTACATAATATTATATGCAACTGCAATCGTTGACGTATTCTGCTTTGTCAAGTTTCAGTCCACTCTTACGCCCACAATGCTCCTGCTTGTCAGCGAGACAGACTCGCGCGAGGCAGGAGAGTTTTTCAGTTCATATCTCGGAAGTGATGTGATATTCTCCGGTATCGGTTGGATATTGCTGCTTATCATGCTGCATCTTACCGTCGCTTTCATCCCGAAGATGCGCAGAAGGCTTGGCATAAAGACGAATATGCTGATAAATGCGGCAGCAGAAACAATGAAGAAAGCCGACACTGCGCTTGGTATCGTTACGGCAGCATTGCTCGTTTACGGTGCAGCAGTATGCACACCCAACAAGATTGCGATGTATAACCTTATGACGAAAAACAATATCGGAGAGGTGGAACACGAACTTACGAAGCACGACAGCGCAAAACTCTATCTGCCGATATATCGCCTTGCGTTCAGCATATATTCAAATTCGCTTGCCCAACAGCAGATAACTAAGCTCATAGAAGCTAAGGACAACGTTGAAGTAGATAGCTGTTCGTATCGCAGCACAAACATTATACTTATAATAGGAGAGAGCTACAACAAGCGTCATTCGCAGTTATACGGATACGACAAGCAGACTACGCCGCGCCAGTTGGAGCGTGAAAGGAAAGGCGAACTTATCAAGTTCAGCGATGTAATAGCCCCTTGGAATCTCACAAGTTTCGTATTCAAGCTGGTGCTTTCAATGCAGGTGGTTGGCGAAAAAGGCGAATGGTGCGACTATCCCATGTTTCCTCAGCTGTTCAGAAAAGCAGGCTATCGGGTTGCTTTCATCACAAATCAGTTTCTTCCGAAAGCAAAAGAGGCTGTATATGATTTCAGCGGAGGCTTCTTTATAAATAACAGCGAGTTGAGCAAGGCACAGTTTGACACGCGCAACACATCGCTGCACAGATATGACGACGGCATTATAAGAGACTTCGACAAGTTTGTTGATGACGGAAAAATAAAATTCGGAAGCACTGATAATAGTTCCGTCAAACATTCAGGCGTAAACAATCTTATAATATTCCACGTAAAAGGGCAGCACGTGACATACAACACACGTTATCCGAAAGAGCAGAGACGCTTCTTTGCAGATGATTATGACAGGCCCGATTTGAACAAAAAGAAACGCGATATATTGTCACATTATGACAATGCAGTGCTTTACAACGACTCTATTGTCGATCAGATTATCAGACGTTTTGAGGATAAAGACGCGATAGTGATATATATGCCCGATCACGGAGAGGAGTGTTTCGATGACGGATTTCAATATTTCGGACGCAACCATAGTGCTGAAATAACCCCGCAGCTTGCACACAATGAGTTCGACATACCTTTCTGGATATGGTGCTCTCACAGGTATGCCGTGTCGCATCCGGACATATACCATGAAATAATAGAGGCGAAAGACAGACGTATGATGACCGATGCCTTGCCGCATCTTATGCTGTATCTTGCAGGTATTCACGCGAAAGATTATCGTGCCGAGCACAATATTCTGAGCGGAGAATATAACGAGAAACGTCCGAGAGTGATAAAGGGAAAAGTGGATTACGACAAACTTATGATGAAACAGAAACGGTGATATACCGCGTCATGCAGGTTTGCAAGTTATGTTTACATACAAAAGAAAAGCAGACAGGCGTTTCGCCGTCTGTATAAATGATTGAAAAGACTATGAGAAAAGAACTTTTAAGCCGTATGGAATGTTCCGTATTGAGAGGAATTGCCATTGCAGGTATCTTTCTGCACAACTATTGTCATTGGGTAGGACAAATTGTGCAGGAGAACGAATACACGTTCGATATGGATAATTGCAATCATTTCTTTTCGGTGATAAAGCATCCCGATGCCTTGTTTCCTGCTCATCTTCTGTCGTTCTTCGGTCATTACGGCGTGCCCGTATTCCTATTTCTGAGTGCTTACGGACTTGTCATGAAATATGAGAAGCAACCTTATGGCAAGTCGGAAACATTGCCCGTATCAGACTTTATACGTCATCATTATATGAAACTGTTCAAAATGATGATAATAGGTTTTGTGGCATTCACTGTCATAGACGCTATAACACCGGGACGACATAATTACAGTTTTATAGATATTGTGGCGCAGCTGGGAATGTTCAACAACGTTCTTCCTAATCCGGATAATATCATCTGGCCCGGTCCTTATTGGTTTTTCGGACTCATGTTGCAGCTTTATGTTGTTTACAGATTGTTGCTTTATCGCAGAAAATGGGTTGTGGTGGTTGCCTGTATCGCGCTTTGCTGGCTGTTGCAGATATTCTGCGACCCGGAGGGAGAGACACTCAACCGGCTCAGATATAATTTTATAGGCGGAATGTTGCCATTCGGTGCAGGTATTCTTTATGCACGCTATGGCAGAGAAACAAGCGTTGTTTCTTATGGAACGATAACATTAATATCGGCAGCGTTAATACTTCTGTTCAGCTTCAACTATCAGTTGTGGTTCTTCATTCCATTGTTGATATGTATGTTCAGCATAGGATTGATAAAGATAATATCACGTTTCGACAAGCTGATGAACATACTTAACTGGCTGGGTGTAATCTCGGCGGCTCTTTTTGTGTGTCATCCCATAACGAGAAAGATATTCATCCCCATATCAAGACAAGGCGATTTCTATGCCGGATTATTGCTTTATATAGTCTCATCGTTGGCTTTGGCATGGTTGTTCAATGAGATAATGAAGAAAATAAAATGATTCTTGCATCATGAGAAATATATTCCTGCAATATGCAGAGATATGTTTATGAAAATGAAAACATAAGTAAATGAATATAAAAATAAAAGACATAGAACTTGAAAACATAAGCCGTTATCGAGGAGAGCTTATGGGAGCAGCCATGCTTTTTGTCATACTGTTCCATGTCGGGCTTGAACGTTCAGACTCATTCTACGGACTCAGACGCATGGGAAACGTAGGAGTGGATATGTTTTTGTTTCTTAGCGGTATCGGACTTTGGTTCTCTTGGACAAAGAAACCGTCGGTAAAACATTTCTTCTATAAAAGATTTGTGCGCGTATATCCTGCTTGGCTGATAATGGCATGCCTTTATTATATACCCGATTTCATAAACAACGTGGGCAGAAGTTACAGCCACAACATCCCCGAACTTATAGCAAACATAACCTTCAACCTTAGTTTCTGGCGGTATGACGACCTCGCTTTCTGGTATATTCCTGCCATAATGATAATGTATCTCTTTGCTCCTGCATACATGAAACTTATAATAAAGCACCCTGTTTACAGATGGTTGCCGGCAGTATTCATAATGTGGTGCATTCTCGTTCAATGGGTTACGCCTATCAATAATGCTGTCGGGCATATCGAAATATTTTGGAGTCGTATTCCGATA
>CALGRN010000319.1 GCA_937880835.1 uncultured Prevotella sp.
GGTTGTTGTTGGCAGTATTTATACCGCAAATGATAATCAAGGATTTTCACGTTTGCCATTATGATGAATCTTTAAGTCATGACAACAGTAAGACAGTTGTGTATCAGCAGAACAGCGATAACGCCTTTTGTCCTATCTGTCATTTCACTTTCTCTTCATTTGATACAGTTGAATTTATCGCATTATCAGCTGCAATAGTTTTTATTACGGCAATAATCAATTCTTTTTATAAATCCATTCGCGGTCGTTATGTTACTTATATAACGAGCCTGCGCGCACCTCCGTGCCTTTCAATCTGACAAGTCTTTTACTTCAAGACAGTTGCTTTCGGCTGATGTTCCGATGACATGTTTCAATCAATATCTACGGTATAATCCACCTTATTATATTTATTGTATGTCTCGAATACATCTTGCAGTTTATTGTTCTTGATGTCAAAAGCAGGCGTGTTCTGTCGTCTCGTGCAGCATGCGCACAATTCCAACATATTTATTAATATCGGTCTTTTGCAGATTTTAATGCAAACGGTCTGCCGTATTATTATATTAAGGTGTGGCTGAATGTGTCCGTTCGGGAAACATAACCATAAACCGGCAGAAAGAAAACGCTACCTGCGAGAGCTGAAAAACTTATTTTCACGTCAATGAAAAGGAGCTTAGCGATTATCATATCTTCCGTCCTGTTCGTCAACATGTATGCTCAAAAGCCTTCGGATGCTTTGACAGACACTGCTTCGGACACTGTAAAGATATATAAGGACGTTGATCTTGACAACGTAACTGTGTATGGCAATTCGCAGAAAAGAGAGCTTATGAAGTTCTCACAGAATGCTGTGCAGATTGATAACAACTATCTTTACAGCAATTTTGCAGGCAGTTTGATGCAGACTTTGCAAGGACTGCGGGGCATTAAGGCTATGAACATAGGTTCAGGACAATCGAAGCCTGCCATAAGAGGATTGGGATTTAACCGCATGGCTGTTGCCGAAGACGGCATAAAGCATGAAGGACAGCAGTGGGGAGATGACCATGGACTTGAAATAGACCAGTTTTCGCTCGACAGGATAGAAATAATCAAAGGGCCGGGAGCATTGTTTTATGGTTCTGATGCGATAGGAGGCGTGATAAATCTTTATAGCAATTACGTTCCCGTAAAACCGTTTCAAGGAAGCGTTTCTTTGTTTGGAAGAACGAATAACGAGTCTCTCGGTCTCTCGGCAAAGATAGAAGGACGACACAAAAACTTCTTTTACAGAGCCAATATGACGCATATCGACTATGCAGATTATAAAGTTCCGACAGACAGCATACAATACTATTCATACTTCATAAAGCTCAAAAACAAGCGTCTGCGCAATACTGCGGGCAAAGAACATGACGGCAGTGTCACTCTCGGATATATAGGATATAAATTCAAGACAAGTCTTAAAATATCCGATTCGTACATGAAAAGCGGTTTCTTTGCTAATGCTCATGGATTGGAAGTAAGGCTTTCGGGCATCGATTATGATAGTCATAAGCGTGACATAGACCTGCCTTACCAGTCTGTAAATCATTTTAAGATAATGAGCCAATCAGTGTTTCAGATGCGCGGAATGCAGCTGGAAGCCGACTTGTCTTATCAAAACAACCTGCGTAAAGAGCTTTCCGAACCCGTATCTCACGGATATATGCCTATTCCCGACGGCTCTTTGGAGCGTCGTTTCAATAAAAGCACGTATTCGGTTAATCTTGGTATGAAGCTCGATTTAAGCGAACAGAATACCCTTAGTGCAGGTATTAACGGAGAATATCAACATAACAAACGTGGCGGTTGGGGTTTTATAATACCCGATTTCAACACTTTCTCTACCGGCGTGTATGTTTTCGACAAGCACAGTATAACCGAAAATCTGATTATCAATGCAGGTTTACGCTATGATTATGTAAGAACAAAGATAACAGGATATAAGGATTGGTTCAAGACTCCGATAGAAAACGGAGACTCAATATACAAACAACGTTCTGCGGATATTAACCGTTCGTTCAACAGTATAACATGGTCGGCAGGCATTAATTACAGCTTTGGCAACTGGATATTAAAGGCTAATGTGGGCAAGAGTTTTCGTGTTCCAATACCGAAGGAACTCGGTGTTGACGGCGTAAACTATCATATATTCAGATATGAGAGAGGAAATGCACGCTTATCTCCTGAAAAATCGTATCAGGCAGATGCGGGAATAAACTGGGATAACGGTACGGTGAATGTGCAGTTTGAACCGTATATCAATTATTTTCCTAATTACATATACATGAATCCTACACCTGATTATTATGAAGGATTGCAGGTTTACTACTACACACAAAGCAAAGTGTTGCGCTACGGTTTTGAAATTCAAGCCAAATACAGGATATTAAGAAATCTTGAAGCACATTTTCAAGGAGAATATTTATATGCCGAGCAGCTCTCAGGAGACAAGAAAGGATATACGCTTCCATTCTCTCCTCCTTTGTCTATGGATGCAGGAGTCAAGTATATCTTCTGCAACAAGACGCCCGAACAAGAAGGATACGTTTCTCTTAGTGCTCATATCGTAGGCGATCAGGATGAGATTGTACCTCCCGAAAAGCCCACAAAAGGATATTATACGCTTAATATGACTGCCGGAAAGACATTCGCATTGAAAGATTGCAGCATAAAGATTGGGCTGAATGCAGATAACATTTTAAACAGAAGATACTATGATCATACGAGCTACTATCGTCTTATAGATGTGCCGGAGCCAGGACGTAACTTCTCAATAATGATAGGAATACATTTTTAGTTCACATTTATTTATAACCAAGAGGTTTAACATACCTCACAAAAACTTTAATTTATAATGAAAAAGAAAATCTTTTTGGGAGCTTTTGCTCTCGTGAGTTTGTGCCTTGGCACATTGACATCTTGCAGTGAAGACGACGATCCTAAGTTTCAAGAGCTTACTATCAAGCTCGAAGAAGTAGGTGCGAAAAACTCTAAGGAGGCAACTATCGGAAGAGCTATTCACCTCGAAGGAACAATCGTTGCATTGGCTAAGATAAAAGAAATCAAAGCAGAAATCCTTAACGGAAAAGGTGAAGTGAAGTCTTCTGAGGCTTATGGAAGCAATCCAAAGTATGCAGGAAAGATTAACGCTGAGTTCCACGAACATCTTAAAGTGCCTGCTGAGCTTGAACCGGGCAAATATACTTTGAGATTCAGCGTTACCGACATGGACGGTCAGACCAAAACAGAAAGACATGAAATAACACTGAAAGCTCCTGTAACAGGTGCACCGGTGATAGAAGATTTCTCTGTTTCTCCGATGGAAGCAACACCCGGAAGCAAGATAACAGTTAAAGCAAAAGTAACCGTTACCGCTCCTGTTGACGAGGTTGAGGTAGAGTTTCATGGCGGCAAAGAGTTTCCGATAGAGATTGAGGATTATAAAGGCAAGACAGGAACTTTCATGGTAGAGAAAGAGATTGTTGTGCCGGTTGAAGCATCGGCAGGTGAATATCACGTTCATTTCACAGTTAAAGATGCAAACAAAAAAGAAACAACCAAAGGCGTGAAAGACTTCAAGATAAAGTAATTTCATAAACTTACAAATGCAATGCGCAACCGCACTGTATAATATAAGGTGCGGTATGTGCATTGCAAATTAAGAAAACAACAGAGTCGGATGCGGAAGTTAGTGCTTTAACGCAACAGAAAAGACGCTTTTAAAACGCTTTCTATATCCACGACTTTCACATGTATAAAAACGCATTTCGCATGTTTCTGTGTATCAATGTGTTATAAACCGTTTTGCAAAAGTATTGTTTTTAAGATGCAAAAGCTATTGTTTTGCATCTTGAAAGGATAACTTTTGGAATGCAAAACAATAGCTTTTGAAAAGCAAGAATAATGACATTGCACGCGGAAAGGCACAAAACGTTTCTTTATCGCATATAAAAAAGAGTATTGACAGTTGTATATTTAAATAACAAAAACAATATTGCAGCTATGATTTTTCTAAAAAAAATGATTATGAAAAAGTTTAGTAAATTTGCAGTCGTAACTTTGATTGCGTGTGCATTGGCAGCCTGCGGAAGCAGTGATGACGATAAATCGAGAGATATGGACAAGCCCTTTATAAGCGAAGAGGGCATAGTAGCCAATCCCGTTGCATGTCAGGAATACAAGCGAGGAGATGTTATTCCGTTTAATTATTTGTTGGGTGACAGTGTGGAACTTGGCAAATTAAACATCGAAATACACAACAATTTCGATCATCACGCACACGGAACTTCTGCCGTAGATTGTCCTCTTGGCGCAAAGAAAACACCGGTGAAAGCATGGGTCTATAACGAAGACTACAACATACCGGCTGGGCTGAAAGAATATAAGGCAAGATTTGACATACAAATACCAAAAGACATTGATGCAGGCGACTATCATTTTATGATAAGATGCACAGATAAAGCAGGCTGGCAGGAGCTTAAAGCCATAAGCATAAAGATTAAAGAATAAGATTTAAACTCAATTCTAACCTATCCTGTTTAATCTTTTTTCTGCCAATGAAAAAGAAATATGTATTCTGATTGCAGAAAAAATACTACCTTTGGAAAAAGAATTGAAAACTCTGTTAAAATCAAAATGTCTGTACATAAATATGCCATTTTAAAGAAGAAAAAACGGCAATAATGTTGTACATGGCAGAAAATCACATTTTTGTGTATTGTTTTTTTATTGTGAATAAAATGTATAGAGCATTATTAATATATAGATAATAGTTTTTCAAATGAAAAAAAGTATTTTTTTATTTTTGTTGACACTGACCTGCACGATAACATTCGCAGGTCCTGTTTCGAGGGAAGAAGCGCAGCAAAAAGCTGCTGAGTTTTTACAGAGTAAGTTCAAAAAATCCGTTAAGGGTGGTATGAAACTTGCCTACAAAGCACCGTCATTGCATGTGACGGATAATAATTCGTCGTTCTACATATTCAATGTTGGCAGCAAACAAGGATATGTCGTTGTGTCAGGTGATGATGCAACACAGGACATTCTGGGTTATTCCGATAGCGGAGATTATGATGCAAATAATGTCCCGGAAGGACTTAAAGCATGGTTGGAAGCTGTAAAAACATGCGTGGAAAAAGTATCTTTAAGTTCATCTACGGCTTATTCAGGTAATAATACATCGATACACAAGACGAATATAACAAATACAAAATATCCTATTCCTGCACTAATGAAATCTAAATGGAATCAAGGAGAACCTTATAATAATTTATGTCCGAAGCTCGGAAGCAATCTTTGTGCTACCGGTTGTGTGGCAACTGCAATAGCTCAGGTTATGTATTATCATAAATGGCCGCAAGAAGCAACACAGCCGATAGAAGGTTATACAACGAATACTAATTATTTTAATATAGCATCACTGCCCTCTATAACTTTCAATTGGGATAAAATGCTTGACGAATATACTTCTTCAAGTCCGGCAGAATCAAAAAAAGCAGTATCGGAAATAATGCAATACGTTGGCTCATCGGTAAGAATGGATTATGGTCCTGCATCAGGTGCATATTCTGAAAACATTGCATCTGCATTGATAAATAAATTCGGATATGATAAAGGTATAAGATATTTGGAAAGCAACAATTATACATATAAAGAATGGGAAGATAAAATATACGATGAATTAGTTGCAGGCAGACCGGTGCTTATGGATGCAATGACGTCTTCAAACAGCGGTCATGAATTCGTAGTAGATGGATATGACGGCAACGGATATTACCACATGAACTGGGGTTGGGGTGGTATGAGCGACGGTTTCTTTCTTCTTACAATCATGAATCCCGGACTTCAAGGAACAGGAGGTAGTGAAGGAAGTTATGACGGCTTTTCTATCGGACAGGGAATTGTTGTAGGTGTGCAGCGTCCGATAGAGAATTCGCAGGCAGAAAAGGTTCGTTTGCAGATTACAAACATATGGACAAATGATAAAGTTATAAACAGAGCATCTGCTGATGCCGACTTTAATAATATCCGTATTCATACCGCTTTGAAATCATCAATGTCGTTTTCTAATTATGAAGCAGGCATAGCACTGTATAACAGCAGCAATCAATTGGTCAAAGTGCTTACTTTTCACTCGGTAAATCTACCACCGGCTTATTCTTATTCAGACTATATATTTAACGGTTTCTTTGGAAAAGGACTTGCAGATGGTGAATATACTCTTAAATCTTGTAGTAGAGAGAAAGGCAAAACAGAATGGAATTTAAGCATAGGAGCAGATAAATATTATATACTTGCAACTATTTCGGGAAACACTTTGACTCTTAAAGGGATGCCAAATGTAGATTTGAAAATCAATTCATTAGAGATAGACGGTCCTAAGAAAATAGGTTCAAAGAACAATTTGAGCATTAACATAACAAACAATGGTGATGAGTTTTATGACAGGTTGTATTTGTTTGAGAATGGAAAGTTGGCAACAGGAGCAGGATTTGCAATACCTGAAAACAGCACGAAAACTTTCGACATTACTTATTTCCCAAGATATTCGGGTGATGTAAAACTTTCCATAAGCAGAAACAGAATGGGAACGAACAAAATATTCGAGACAACCAAACATATAGAAGCATTTGGTTCTAACGCCTCTTTGTCTATTACCTCTCGTGCTCTTAATATGAACAGCAATTCCAAAATATACGGTAATGATCTTGATTTGGAACTTGAAATAAAGAATAATACATCAAACAAATATACAAGTTATGTAAATGCAATGTTGTATGCAGCTCCTCCCGGTTCAAAATATTTAGAGCAACATTCTTCCATAATAAAGAATGTTACAATTGAAGGAAACGATATTCAGAAGATTAATGTTAAGTTTGAGAACCTTGATTTCAATACTGAATACTATTTATATACCTCATTCCAAGAGGGCAGAACAGAGGAAAGTAAAGAACAACTAATGAGAACTTATAAGCTTTCACCTTGTCATGTAGCATGGGATGCCAATGGAAATAAGTCTTATTCGGGCGATATAAGAACTCCTTATACAGTTCCCGAAAACGCAGTGGCTGTTGTTTTATATGGTTCTGAAAGTGCCAAAAAGGCTGTTCCAAACAGCAATCCTAACTGTATTTACTATTTCAACGAGGGTGTAAGACCAAATGGAAGTTTTGACGATAAGAATGTTGTAGTGGGTGAGACGGCAGAAAACATCATTCTTACGGATGCTAAATCTTTTTATATTCCCAAAAATTTCAAGGCTAAAAATATAACTTACACACGTCAGTTTGGCAATGCAGAGAATGGCAATGCATGGACTACATTGTGTGTTCCGTTTGATGTTAAGAGCGTAAGCGAGAATAATTCTGCATTGGATTGGTTTCACAAAAATGATGATAAGGACAAAAACTTCGTGATACAGAGTTTCCTTAAAGAAGCAGGAAACAATCTGATATTCATCTGTGCTAACGAAATAAAGGCAAATCGTCCGTACATTTTATCAACAGCCGGCAATTATTTCGGAAACGATTACGATATAAACAACAAGACTGTTACATTCACAGGTACTGACTCAGATGTCAAAACAAGCGATATGATGAGTGTTTACGGATTTAACTATAAGTTTGTCGGTGCTAATTCAGACATGTCTGTAAAGGGTAAATATGTGCTCAGTGCAGACGGAAAGACTTTCAATTTCGTTGAAGGAGAACAAGCAACAACTCCTTTCATGGCATATTTCCTTGCAAACAATGATGATGCCGAAACTGTTAAGACGCTTTATGTAAAAGACTTCTATGCAGATCCTACCGGCATAAACAACACTGTTGACAATGCCGATAAAACGGTTATAATCTACAACATCGACGGTATAAAGGTGCGCAAAGCCAAGACTACCGAAGTGAATTCTGTCATAAACACATTGCCAAAAGGCGTTTATGTAGTTGAAGGAAAGAAATTCGTGAACTGAAAACAGTTCTTTGAACGATTGGAATAAATAAAAAAACGGTGTGTCAAGAAACATAATTTGACACACCGTTTTTTATTACTGTAATAAGTATAAGAACTAACGTATTCTAACATTAACTCTTATATCGAACTCATTAAATATATTTAGAACCTTTCTGAGGAAGTATTTCGAGCCAATATCCGTCAGGATCGGTTATAAAATAAAGCCCCATCTCTTCATTCTCGAAACACACCCAACCCTTTTCTTTATGGAATTGGCGCACCGTATCATAATCCTCTGCCACGCGAAAGCATATATGGCTCTCGTTTTCACCTAAGTTAACGTGAGTTCGACGAATTATAAGTCCTTGTAAATTTGGTGATTAGCGAAAAT
>CALGRN010000320.1 GCA_937880835.1 uncultured Prevotella sp.
TCCTATTGGTTGTTAACAGCACTACCGGGCTATACAGCGCATCGTCAGCAAGTTTGTCTCTGCTGACGGCATTTGGCGCTATCTTCGCCGCTGTTACGGCACCACTTCCTATCTTATTCTGTACAACAGCACCGTCATAAAGATTTGCAGATTGCACCGCGCCAGAACCGATTTTAATATTCGTAACTGCACCGTCTGCAATCTGAGGAGTGCCAATAGCATTGTCATCAATTTTGGCACCGGTAACTGCCTTGCTGGCAATTTTCTCCGTGCTAATCGCGCTGTCCTCAACTTTCTCCTCTGTAACAGCATCGTCCTGTAAGTTGGACGCGCCGACTGCAAATGCTGCAAGTTTCTCGGCAGTTACAGAAAGAGGGGCAAGCTTTGCGGTTGTTATACTCCCGTCTGGTATAGCGCCTTGAGATATTCCCTCAATAAGCTGACAAATCAGAATAAGTGCACCCTGCACATTCGTTGCTGTGGAAATTTGGGAAATACAGGTTATACCTATATTTTCCGCTCCATTTTCACCTTCCATTGCCGGGAGAAGCGTTTCGTTTATATAGGTCTTGATAGCATTACCGGCTTCATCGAACTTAGCTTTAAGTTTCTCTGCCGACAAACCGCCTATATCGTTCGGCTCAGTATCGAGCTTGGATATGATATCAAGGTCGTCTGTTAATCTTTCGTATGCCATATATTCTCCTTACTTTGCCTCGCCGGTATATCTCACACGAATATCTGCGGCAAGCACTGTTGCTGTTGTGTTCGGTTCTTCGTTCGTGAATATCAGCTTATAGAACACAAACTTCTTAGCTTTTATCTTGAGTTTCTTCATGGCTGGCTTACGGTTCGTGCGGAAGCTGAATTTTGCGAAGTTCATGTGCGAAAAAGACGAAAGCTGTGTAGCAACGACCTTTTCCGCGTATTCGCTCTTTTTGTCGGTCTGCACTGTCACAACGACTTCGCTTCGGCTCTCCGGTTTCACTCCAATCCACAGCATAGCGGCAAACTTGCGCATATAGTCCATGCCGAAACTCATGGAACCGCTTTCCCAGTATGCGGATATCGGCGTTCCGTTGTCGTTGAGATATTCGTAGCTGACGCGCATAAACTCGCCTGCCTTAGTTCCGACATACAGCTCTCCGTGGAAGTTCACCATGCTTGAGACATTCAGACCTTCGTAGTAGTACCATGCGTCAGCCGCATAGTTGTGTACTATCGCCCTGTTTCCGTCGCAAACGTAGTATTCTTGGTTGTCGTTATCGTCCCAGCATGTGCATCGTTCGAAGTCAAACGTGCTGAGTGTTGCGTACACTCTATCAGATATTCTCTTTGCCTGCCGCTCGTCTACGTTGAGATTTGAGGCATAAGCGCCGTTGTTTCGCCATTCGAAAAGGTCGTTGCCGAACAGGGTTATCGGGCTGTTGTTGACAAGCATCACCTGTCCGAGAGCCACGTTTCCGACTGCTCTGTTGACAGGGACTACGTAGAACGCCGCAATGACGGAGCTGTCCGCGAGAGTGATGGCGCCGTACTGTATCATCCATGCGCTGTTGCTCTTGTACGCTACAAGCATGGAGTAGTGGCGGATAAGCCCGGTTATCGGCGTGTTGCTGTCGCCTACCGCAACCTCATTCATGTCCGGAAAATAATCTGCTCTCGGTTGACCGTCATAGTCTATATCACTGTAAAAACACTCGTTTGTTCCGTCTCCGTACAGAAAGACGCGGGTGTCCTGCGCTCCGTTATAAAGCTCCGCATATCTCATGGCGGTAACTTGCTGTCTGTAATCACCGCCTGCTGTGTAGCCTATCTCAAATGTATCTGTTCCTTGAGCCGGTGCAGTCGGGAACTTAACAGTTCCGTTTTCAGCGTCAAAGTCCATGTCAGCGTCATACGCTACACCATTTGTAAGGTCATACACAAAATCGAGAGAAACAAGGTCTTTTTCCGGAAGCTGAAAAGTGTCTGCCACACCGTCGGGAGATATCCTTACTCGCCTCGCGCCTGTCAACTTGTTTATCTGCTCAAGCTGATTACCACCATTTGACGGAGTAAGCTCCGTGAATGTGAGAGGTCTGTAACCTTGCACATCATCGAATATCTCTCCATCCCAGTGGTAATAGCCGTGACCATCGAGGATATACACTTGTTCGGAAAAGCCGAACATGTGAACGCTTCCCTCTGCGCTGACAGACC
>CALGRN010000321.1 GCA_937880835.1 uncultured Prevotella sp.
ATGAGATCATACCTTGTTGGATAGATTGTGCACCTAATGTCGGTCCCACAACTTCCTCCTGTACTATTCTTGCAGGAGCAGGCATACGTCCAGATTTCAAAGTGTTTGCCAAGTCTTTTGTATCCTCTATCGTGAAACTACCGCTTATCTGAGAGCTTCCGTCTATTTCTCCACTTACACGAGGTGCACTGTAAACAACTCCGTCAAGCACAATGGCAATGGCTTTGCCTGTGTTTATTTTTGTAAGTTGAGCCCAACGACGTGATCCATCAGAGTTCATTGACATGCTTACACATGGACGACCGAAGCTATCAAAATCATCTTTCGCATCCGTTATCACGTCTCCTTCGAGTGGAGCGCGTCCGCTTGCCTCTGTAACTTTAAGTGCATGAAGCTCAAATATATTCTTATTGTTAAGTCCGTCGGCAGGCTTTGCACTCCAAAGAAGTTTGAGATCGGAGGGTAATACCTGCTTTGCAACTGCGGAATATATAATCTTGTTTATTGCTGCTGTATCGCGAACATTGGCATATCCCACAACACTCAAAGACTGTGGTGATGCCGGTTGGAATATAGCAAGCAGCGGATGAAGCTTCTTTGCTTCTTCAAGTTGTGCGTCAGCACTTTTGTTTGCAGCTACACCGGCTTTATTGTTGTTATTGTTGTTCAAGCGAAACTTAGGCTGTGATTTTTCCTTTGGTGTTGCAGCAACTGCCTTATTGGTTGCTGTTGTGTCTTTTGCTGTAACGCTATCAGTAGTTTCTCCTGCGTTTGCAAAACGCTGATCCAATTGTGATATGTATGAAGAAACCTCCTGATTGTTGTAAGTCTCCCAGAATTCAAGGTTTGCACTGCCCTGCAAAAGCTTACGCATGCGCTCCGGTTCGCGTATTCCCGGCATCTCAACCATAATACGTCCCTCTTGTCCTTCAAGCTTTTGGATGTTTGGTTGTACAACTCCGAACTTGTCTATACGGTTACGCACCACGTTGTAAGAGTTGTCGATAGCAGCAGAAACCTCTTCACGCAATGCCTTTTCCACATCAGCATCGCTGCTTTGAGTGCTTACTTTACCTTTCAACTGCTGTGTGGCAAACACTTCTGCGAGACGATGTCCGGGTGCATTTTTGCGATAAGCCTTGATGAAAAGGGATATGAAATCGTTCTGACTTGTTTCCTCTTCTTTCTTAGCTTCTTGCATAGACTTAACGAAAGCCTCATCTGTCTTGTGATCAGCAAGTACTTCCACTACGTCGGGAACAGAGATTTCGAGAATTACGTTCATACCGCCTTTAAGGTCAAGTCCAAGACCAATCTGTGTTTCCAAACACTTCTGATAAGAATAAACCCCAAGATATTTGACAGAATCTTTATAATCCTGCTGTGCGATAGGGTCTTTAATTTTCTCTGCCTCACTATCATAATATCGCGTAGCGAATGAGAAAGACAGATAGAAAATGCTTGCAAGCGTCAGCAAGACGGCTATACAAATTACAATTCCTTTGTTTTGCATTTTAATTATTTATTAATTATTGTTTTTCTAAACTTTAACAATATAGACGTGCAAAGATACGACTTTTTTCATATTTCGGAAAATTTCGGGCTATTAATTATTCAATTTTTAAGGTTTATCCCTCTTTTTTAGCCAACAATATATGGGATAATGGTCGCTTGATTTTATTTTATTGTCCACTTTGCAGCCATAGGGTTTCCAATCGTCGGAACACATAATATTGTCTATACGAACATAAAAAGCGTTTTTATGATATGAAATTCCTGCTCCGTTGCCTGTCGCTACATAGCAGTCTGTGAGTCCTTTCGATATGGTTCTGCGCACATAAGAGAGCGGATTGTCGTTGAAGTCGCCGCATAGTATTATGCTCTTGCCTTTGTTGGCTGCCACATATTCGGCTACTGCTTTTGCCTGCGGAGCACGTATCTTTGACGCTTCCGCTATTTTATCTATAAGGCGTTTCGACTCTATTTTTGCAACATTTCCGTTCAATTCTCCTTTCATCATGTTTTTAAAATCTTTTTTCTGCTCATCGGAAAGCCCTGTTGTTTCAAGATGATTGTTTATAACGATTACCGTATCGTTGCCGATTTTCAATTTGAAAGCGGCGCTAAGATTGCCATCCGATTTATATTTTATACGCTCTTTCGATAATATCGGGAATTTGCTGTATATTTCGAGAATATCATTTCCTGTTGCTGTTCTTACCGAGTCGATGTATTTATATTTTTCAGGTATAACACCATCGATTACCCGTTGCATTTCCGGTCCTCTTGTTGCCTCTTGCAAACAAACGATATCGGCGTCTGCCTTGCATATATAATCAAGTACCGGACTCACCCCGTAGTCGTCTGTTTCTGCCAAAGCAAAAGCCCAAACATTGTAAGACATTACTTTTATCGCGTCCTTCGGATGCTCGTGCGGTATGTTAACGGGAATATAAGTGCGAATGGGAAAATAGCAAACAAGATAGCCTGCCAACGGTATCAGCATTCCTTTTGCATGGAATACCAACCAGAAAATCATGAAACCGAGATTGATTGTAAGAAACACGGGAAATGCAAGTCCTAAGTTTGAAAGCAGAGGATATTCTTCCGGATTAAGACGATCGGCATATCCTGACAACAACATTATGAGAATTGTTGCCACATTTGCGCCCGCGACAATCTGAAATGTTATTTTCTTTAATTGCCTTAGCATGGGTTATTTCTTGTTGCTTGCGTCAAAAAGCCTGCGTTTTTCCTCCGCGCTCAGACTGTCGTAACCGCTCTTACGTATCTTGTCGAGTATTCTGTCTATCTCTTCCTGCTCTGCTTTTTTCTTCGTGTTATAGTCCCAATCGGTTTCATTTCTTACATACTCGTCGTGATCCGTCTGCCTTGTGAAGTCGGATTTCTTGTTAGAACGCCTCTCCCAGTTGTTCCTCATCCTGTCGAAAAACTCCTCTCCGCGCGAGCGTCCGTAAATGTTTCCGGGATTTTTCTGCCAGTATTTTATCATCATAAATCCGAAAAGCATACCTCCGAGATGCGCAAAGTGAGCAACATTGTCTCCCGAAGTGCCAAGAGCCATGAACAGTTCAACACCTGCATACAGCATCACAAACCACTTTGCTTTTATCGGTATGGGCAAAGGAAAGATAAAAATCCTCTCTTCGGGGAATATCATTCCGAAAGCCAGAAGTATGGCGTAGATCGCCCCCGATGCCCCTACTGTCGTCCATACGTTAAGCTGTGTGGAGTAAGTCTGCCCGAGTTGGAATGCTTCTGTTATGCCGATAGAAGGGTCTTGACCGCTTACGAGCAGATAAAACGACACGAACTGCGTTATCATCTGCAAAAGTCCCGCTCCCATTCCGCAGGAAATGTAATAAAAAAGGAACTTTTTCGGTCCCCATACATTTTCAACCACGCAGCCGAACATCCACAAAGCGAACATGTTGAAGAACACGTGTTCAAATCCTGCGTGCATAAACATATATGTGAAAAGCTGATATATGTGAAAGTCGGATGCAAGAAAGAAATGGAGTCCGAAAATGTCGTTAATGTCTATTCCCCGCATTTTCAGCACATACATGGCAGCAAAAGCCAAAATGTTTATTATGAGCAGGTTCTTTGTTACTATCGGTATATTGCGCATGGTAGTTATATTAAAGCTTTTTATATGGGCGCAAAAATACGAAAAATATCCGTCATTCAACAGAAAAATAGCCTGATATGACCTTTTTTTTGTTATTTTCCTCAATTTTTTCTGTTTTTTGTTTGTTTTTTAAAACAAATCGCATATATTTGCGGAATAATAAAAAACGATGCATTTCCTAATTATTAATTTACATAAATAAGATTATGAACAAAACAGAATTGATTGACAAAATTGCAGCTGGTTCAAATTTGACAAAGGCTGATTCAAAGAAAGCTTTGGAGGCAACAGTAGAGGCAATAAAGAGTGCTTTGGTTGCAGGTGATAAGATTGCATTAGTTGGTTTCGGTACATTCAGCTTGAACGAGCGTCCTGCACGTCAAGGTATCAATCCTGCAACTAAGCAGAAGATAAAGATTGCTGCAAAGAAAGTGGTTAAATTTAAGGCAGGTGCTGAATTTGCAGAAGCAGTAAACAAGTAATTTGTAATTATTTTTCTAAGATAAAAGGCGATGCTAACGAGCATCGCCTTTTTATTTTCATGCACTTCTGAAACAGAATTGCCGCAATATGATTTCAACTTGCAAAAAATATATTTAATGTGAGTTCGACGAATTATAATTCTTTCTGTAATTTGATGAATATCTCGTATTGTTTTATAGTACGGTTTGTATGACAAAACGTTTTTGATAATTCTAAAAAGCAATTAAACATTGCCTTTTTCACTAAATGAGCAAAAAATAAAGGTCGTTGTTTCTGTCTTTGAAACGTTTTTAGTAGCAATACTTATATGATATAGTGTTGTTTTACATTTATCGGACAGACACCGGGTCTGTCCCTACATGCTGATTGATGATGTATATATTATATCCTGCATGTAGGGACACGCCCTGTGCGTGTCCGAATTGCCACGTGCCTGTATGTATTTATAACAATATTACGAACCTGTTCACTTTCCAACTTTTAACTGTTATAATTAAATCTATTGAATTGAATTCATCGAACTCCGGTTATTTACACGCGAGTTCGGGTTAAGAAAGCGCTTTTAAAAGTTGGTAATATTATATCGGACTCGCGTACATTATATAATACAGCAAAATACATAATCAACATTTATAGCCGGAAAATTTTACAGCATTGAAAATCAAAGCATTACAAACGGCTTTTCAAAAGCTATTGTTTTGCACTCTGAAAGTTATCCTTTTGCGTCCTAAAAGTTATCGTTTCGCATTGCGAAACGATAACTTTCGAAATGTGCCTTATATACTTGTTATTATCAATCATATCAAAGCTAATTAATAGAATTCACTTTAAAGTACAATCTATGTAACGTTTTTTGTACTAAACACAGACGATATCAGAAATAATAAAAAATAATAATGAGAAGCATTATTCCGATCTTTAGCATTGTTGAATTGCTATGGTATTGAATTATTCTTTCTATTTTAAATGTATATTTTTTCATTATTGTGTTGGAAAAATTGCATAAACCACATGCCGTATATATAATAAAACAACATTATATCAGGAAATAACAGAGGTGATTGCTTGTACTTAATTGCTTTTCAGTATGTTAAAGGAATTTTAGATTCATTTGTAACGTACGCTAATTGTCAAATTTACAAATACTTATAAGGTTTTCAATTCTCGGCTTAAAAATACCGTTTCAGTTGATTTATCGTGAATAAAATTGCAATAAAAGAATTGCGAAAATAATGCATAATTATTTGTTTTTATGCTCGATTTGTTAATTTTATGTTAAAAAACGGCTTATAATACATTTTTCTTGCAATATAATTTGTACACTTTTTGACTTTTATTTAAATTTAGCGACAGAAATCTAAAACAAATCTTATATTTATAATAATATATAGTAGTTTTTCGACAAACTTAAATCAAAAAATAGTGTAATATGAAAAGAAAGTTGTTTATACTCATTCAGGGTGCTTTGTATTTGTTGTCGGCGACAACTGCGAATGCACAAGAAACAAAGAGCCAATGTCTGATTGTTGAAGGAAAGACCGGTGTTATCACGGAATTCAGACTGAAAGATGCTCCTGTAATAACTTTTGATGCAACGGAGTTGAAAGTTGTTTGTCTTGAAGATGAATTAAACATTGGATTGTCCGACATTGACAATTATCATTTTGAAGAAAAGGTTATTGACGGAATCAGCAACACTTCTGCTACCGGCGAGAGCTTTGACTTTGCTTTCAACAGCATAACATTCTCAAATTTAAGTCCTGACACACAGATAATTGTCTATAATGCAGACGGAAGTACGGTTCTTAAAACAACAGCAGACAGCAACGGATATGCAAATATCTTCTTGGGAAATCTTCCAAAAGGCGTATATATAATAAAGACACCTGATAATACATATAAAGTTAATAACAGATAAACACTTAATTTAAAAACTTATACATATGAAGAAACAATTATTTATCGCAGCATTGGCATCGTTTTGTTGCTTATCGGAAATCAGTGCGCAAAGTTATAATATGGTTGTAGCAAAGAAAGACGGAACTGCTGACACCATTTCTACTGCTATTATAGATAAAGTTACTTTTAGCGAAGTTAATGAAGATTGGGCTTATACCTTAAAAGTATTTGACCCCGATAATCTTGAATATATTCAGACTTCATCTACATTCGGAGTAATCAGTTACAGACAACCTAAGAACGGAGAGAATAAAGAAATTGTTGCATGGGCAGTCACAGGCTTTGATGCAAATAATGATGGTGTGTTTTCTATGGATGAAAAACCTGATTGGTTAAAATCAGTAGATAGCAACGGAAAAGGTGGAATAACACGTGAGATAAAATGGTTTGAGTTAAATGAAAGTGAGTTTGCGGTTGTAGATGAAGGTGGAGAAAGAAGTGAACTTCTTAGAAAAGCAACACCAAGAGGGACGGAAGCATTACCTTACGACTTGTCTATGTATGACATAAAAGGAAATAGCACGCAGATGAATACTGCAAATTGCTATATTATTTCTGCACCCGGTTACTATAAATTTCCACTCGTATATGGTAATGCAATAAAGGACGGAGCTGTCAATACGCTGGCTTTCGTAAGTGATGTTGCGGAAGATGGAGTGTTAGCAAGATTTATAGACCATAAAGATAATGAGATAACTTCTCCGTACATGTATTTGACCAATGACAATGCTTATGTTCCGACAAGTGCTTCTATCGTATGGGCTGACGAAAGTTCTATCATAGATAACCTTGCAGTAAGCAGCGATAAGAAGTTTTTGACATTCAATGTCACAAAAGAAAACATAAAACAAGGCAATGTCATTGTTGCAGTAAAAGACGCAGAAGGCAATATTATGTGGAGCTGGCATCTCTGGTTTGCTCCGGACGATTGTATGGACAAGATAAAAGTTACGAACAATAATGATCAAGAGTATTATTTCTCAAAAGAATGTATAGGAATGAAACTTAGCTCTTATGAGCAAACTTCTTATGGGGATAACAGAAGTTTAAAGATAAAAATAAAGCAAGAAGGCGCAGGCGGTCTTGAAGGTGTTATAACCATATTCCAAAACGGTACTGTTAAGACAACAAAGGGAGTAACCGGAACTATCTATGAATTTGGAAGAAAAGATCCATTCCCCGGCACAGAAGATATTGCTGTCGGAGAACTGTCTCTACGCAATCAGGGCTATGTTTCAATAGGAACAACAATACAAAATCCTGCCAACTATTATGGAGCAGGAGTAAAGTATGGTACTTACGATTGGTGTAATAAAGTATGTCACAATCTATGGGCTTCTAACAAAACAGCCCTAACTTTTCCTGATGCAGAAGTAAACAAAACCATATACGACCCTTCTCCTGTTGGTTTCCACGTTCCCGCACCAGCTGCTTTCAATGGTTTTACAACAACAGGCGCATACAGTACCAATCCCGAAGAATTTAATGTTTCAGGCGGTTGGAATGAAGGCTGGAACTTCTATACAGACAAAACAAAAACTTCTACAATCTTTTTCCCCGCAGCAGGTTACAGATGGTATAATGACGGAGCACTAAAATTAATCGGTGATTATGGTTATTATTGGAGCGCATTCGGCGTAGGAAACTACTTCGCAATGGGATTATACTTTAAGAACGAAGATGTTGGTCCTAACTTCTGGCTATACAAAGCAGACGGATTCCCAGTACGTCCGGTGTCTGAATAAATAGAATATAATATAAAATGTACATAAAGATGTGTTCTAAGATTTATGCAAAGACAGAACAACATTTTAATTTACGAATAACATCGATGTTTAAATCGTAGAACACATCTTATTTTTTACAAAAGAAAAATACTAACAGTAAATATATAATAATATGA
The DNA here is from genome assembly GCA_937880835.1 of uncultured Prevotella sp. GTDB lineage: Bacteria > Bacteroidota > Bacteroidia > Bacteroidales > Bacteroidaceae > Prevotella. The sequence goes on from CALGRN010000321.1 coordinate 7,998, forward strand.
AAAAATCTTTATTCATTGTTGCATTATTAACTGCAACTTCATTTGGTTTTGCACAACAAACTGCACAGCAAATCACATCAAAAGGAGCTTTTTCTCCTTTAAGTACACAAAAAATGAAAGCACCTTCCGATATTAAGTATATCATGACGGGCTATGATTCAAGCGACGAAATGGAATATGGAAGATATACTTGGGACGAAAAGAACAGAATAATATGCAAAGAAAATGAATTTGTCGGAGATTATTCAATAAGAGATTCCGTATTCTACGATGATAAAGATCAAATAATTAAGATAAAGGGATACCAATTAATGGAAGAAGGTTGGAAGAACACTTATTATGTTGATTATACATACTACGATAACGGAGATTTGAAGACAAGAACGAATTACAACAACTTCAACAATGAATTTCAATTAGGAGGAGTATATACTTATTATTATGACGAAAATCATAATATAATAAAATCGGAACTCGAAATGATGGATATGTTGTTTGAAGTAATTACTTACACCTACAAAGACGGCAAACTAATAGAGTTGGAGGGTGTGCAGAATGATTTCAACGACAATATGTTGCCTTCTTACCAAACCATTTACGAATATAATACGGAAGGATTATTAAGAAAAGAGACATTTAATATATACTCAAATCAAGGTTACGTTTTAGAGCAGACAAAAACATACGATTATGAGGACGGCAACCTCATGACATACAAAACTATGGATAAATATGGCGTAACACAAAACAAGTATGAATTTGATTATGATACCGATATGCTTGCAGCTAACACATTACTGCCTATAACACCGGAGTTGGAACATCCTTTTGACTACGGTTGCAAGAATGTT
>CALGRN010000322.1 GCA_937880835.1 uncultured Prevotella sp.
GACAGTGGTTAAGTTGACTGACAACAGCTACACCGTAACTGCAATGAAAGAGACTCTCGAACGTTCAAATCTCGGATTATTGAAGGTAGGAGATAAGGTAAACGTAGAACGTTCTATGATTATGAACGGTCGATTGGACGGACATATTGTTCAAGGACCTGTTGACGGAACGGCAGTATGTACAGCTGTTGAAGATGCAGACGGTTCTACTTACTTTACATTCGAGTATCCGTTTGATGTAAAAATGGCGAGTAGGGGATATTTTACTGTTGATAAAGGCAGTGTAACTGTAAATGGAGTATCGCTGACTGTATGTGAACCTACAAACAATACGTTTAAAGTGGCGATAATACCATACACAAAGGAGAATACAAACTTTTGCGATATAAGTAAAGGAAGTGTTGTAAACATAGAGTTTGATATTCTCGGAAAGTATATAGCAAGGCTTAATGAGCTGAAAGAATAGTGTTATGCAAGATTATTGTATCTTTGGTTAAGAAGCATATTTTATTATGTATTTTCTTCTCTTTGCATACATGATAAACATATAAAAACAGCCATTCCCATACTCGTAAAAGTATTTAGGAATGGCTGTTTTTGTTTTCAACCTCAGAATGTATGCTTATCTTGTAAGCGAGAATAATAATATATTATTCGACATTCCTTGTGTTGTTCTTTTTTCTGTGTTATATTAGAAGTTGTAATACAAGCCGAATACAACGTCGTTACCGTCAAGATTTACACCCCAACTCTTTGTTTTGAGCTTGTCATACTCTGTTTGTCTGTAACCGAGGAAACCTACGTGTGCAACAAAACTGAAATTGCTGTTTAGGTTAACTGCAACACCTGGTTTGAAACCAAATTCGTATGAATCTGTACCTTTGCCTGCATTGTTGTGAGCATATCCTACCGTTGTGTCAAAGAATACATTCACAAATTTTGAATGTACAAATGTATAACGTGCGTAAGGATTAATCATGAATGTTGTAGTATCATCATTTCCTTCCCATCCGAATGCTATACCGGCAGCCCAGTTTTTATCGAAATTATAACCAACTTCAGGAACAAACTTGTATGTTGTCTGTGCATCACCGTCTCCAACTTTTGTGCTTCCGAGTCCGATACCACCACCAACATAAACTTGTGCGCTTGCACTTACTGCCATAATTGCAGCAACCAATGTAATGAAAACTTTCTTCATAATCATTCTAATTTTAATTTATAAATACTATTTTCTAATAATGAAAAATTTATTTTTAATCATTTAGACGCTGCAAAAGTAAATATTTTTCTATTATCAGCAAATAAAAAAGTGAGATATTTCAATTGAAGTGTAAACGAAAGTTAAATGTTTGGCTCTTTAATTCATAATTATTATTTTTGTATTCAATATTTTACAGACTTATGAAAACAATATTCATTGCCGGTCCTTGCGTTATAGAATCGCAGGAATTATTAAACAATGTGGCAGAAGAACTTGTGAGGATAAACAAACTTCTTGGCATTGATATAATATTCAAATCTTCATTTGATAAAGCAAATCGAACATCAATAAGTTCTTTTCGCGGTCCGGGTATGGAAAAAGGACTGCAAATGCTTGCTGACATTAAATATAAGTATGGATTGAAAATACTTACCGACATACATGAAAGTTCACAGGCTAAACCTGTCGGAGAAGTAGCAGATGTTATACAGATACCCGCTTTCTTGTGTCGTCAGACTGATTTACTTGTTGCAGCAGCAAAGACAGGAAGAATTGTTAATATTAAGAAAGCGCAGTTTCTAAGTGGAAATGATATGCGATTTCCTGTCGAGAAAGCCAGAGACTCCGGTGCAGAAGAAGTATGGTTGACAGAACGTGGTAATTCTTTCGGATATAATAATCTTGTTGTTGACTTTCGTAATATCCCCGATATGCTTGACATTGTTCCAAATGTTATTATGGATTGTACTCACAGCGTGCAGCGTCCGGGTGCAGGCGGAGGCAAAACTTCGGGCGATAGAAAATTCGTTCCTTCAATGGCTTTGGCTGCTAAGGCATTCGGAGCTACTGGATATTTCTTTGAAGTACATCCCGAACCGGACAAAGGATTGAGCGATGGAGCAAATATGTTAGAATTGAAAAAGTTGGAAGGTTTGATAAGAAACCTTATATTATAATATTGTAAATAGATTATATATAATGAATGATATCGTTCTTGACAGATTGAAGAAAGTCAGAGATTATGCGGCAAAATGCCTTCGTGATGAAGCACAGGCTTTGCTTGATTTAGTTCCGCAACTCGATGAAAATTTCGATAAAGCGGTGGAAATGATGTACAACTGTCATGGCAAGATAATAGTAACAGGAGTCGGTAAGAGCGGCAATATAGGTGCAAAGATAGCTGCTACATTGTCAAGTACAGGCACACCGGCATTTTTTATAAATCCTCTCGATGTATTTCATGGCGATCTTGGCGTTATGACAAAAGACGATATAGTGCTTGCTTTGAGTAATTCGGGACAGACAGATGAACTTCTTCGATTTATTCCAATGTTGCTGCATACGGGAGTTCCTATAATAGCAATGAGCAGTAACCCGGACTCTTTGCTTGCAAAATATTCCACAGCACACATTAAAGTGAAAGTAGATAAAGAGGCATGTCCGCTTAATCTTGCACCTACAAGCAGTACTACAGCGGCTCTTGCGATAGGAGATGCTCTTGCCATTGCCTTGATGGAAGTAAGAGATTTCAAACCGAATGACTTCGCACAGTTTCATCCCGGAGGTGAATTAGGTAAACGGCTTTTGACTACTGCCGCAGATGTTATGCGTAAAGAAGACCTTCCTTTGATATCGGCAGAAATGCATCTTGGAGATGCTATAATACATGTGAGCAAAGGAAAACTCGGACTTGGAGTTGCAATAGATAACGGAAAGATAGCTGGACTTATAACAGATGGAGACATAAGAAGAGCAATGGAAAAATGGCAGGCGTTGTTTTTTGACAAGACTGTAAGCGATATAATGACAAGAACTCCCAAAACTGTGCTCCCAAATACGAAGATAACGGAAATACAACGTATTATGAACGAATACAAGATACATACAGGATTGGTTGTTGACAAAGAAAATCATTTGCTTGGTGTGGTAGATCATTATTCTTGTATGATTTAAAATAAAAATCCTCTGATTATGTTTGTTGCAATAATCAGAGGATAACTATAATTCAATGAGATATTTATTATCATTTATCTTACTTTCACTTTGTGCATTGGTGAATGCACAGACTTCGGATTCTCTTATCGTAAAACAGATGAAAGAGCGTGGAGTTTCTTTTTCAAGAAATAATTCCATAACGCTTCTTAGGACAGGAAAAGAGAAATTCGACGATATGTTTAATGCAATAAGACAAGCTAAAAGCAGTGTTCATCTTGAATATTTCAATTTCAGAAATGACTCCATTGCCGATTGTCTTTTTGAACTTTTAGCTCAAAAAGCAAGTGAAGGAGTAGAAGTTCGCGCTATATTTGATGGCTTCGGAAATAAATCCAATAATAAGCCTTTAAGGAAAAGACATCTTAAAGCAATACGTGAGAGAGGTATAGAGATATATGAGTTTAATCCTGTAAGGTTTCCTTGGATAGATGATTTATTTAACAGAGATCATCGTAAAATTGTTGTTATTGATGGTAAAATAGCATATACGGGAGGTATGAATGTGGCAGACTATTATATAAATGGTAATAAAGATGTAGGTTCTTGGAATGATATGCATTGCCGTATTGAAGGAGATGAGGTTAACAGTTTGCAGGAGATATTCATCAGGATGTGGAATAAAGTAAGCGGTCAGAATATCAGTGGAGCTAAATATTACAGAGGACTCGGAGATATAAGTTATTTTAAAGGACTTAAACGAGAAACTTGTGCGACTGCCGAAAATAAACTCGTAGGCATAATAAACCGCGAACCTCGTACAAGCAGCGACATAATAAGGCGTTTTTATATAAATGCCATAAATGATGCGAAAGACAGTATCAAGATAATAAATCCGTATTTCACGTTGAGCCATTCTTTGAAGAAAGCATTGCGAAATGCTGTGAAAAGAGGTGTGAAAGTGGAGGTTATGTTATCTTCAAGAAGTGACATTCCCATTACGCCTGACTGTGGTTTCTATAATGCTCATAATCTTATGAAACACGGTGTTGATATTTGGATATATCAACCGGGCTTTCATCATACCAAAATAATAATGATAGACGGTAGGTTCTGCACTGTCGGAAGTGCAAATCTTAATGCGAGAAGTCTGCGTTTCGATTATGAAGCGAATGCTGTTATTGTTGATTCTTGTACGACAAAAGAACTGAATGAACTTTTTGATGGTGAGAAGAAAGACTGCTTTAAGCTGACGGAACGTAAATGGAAAGAATGGCGCACGCCTTGGAAAAGGTTTGCGGGATGGATTGCGCATTTCTTTTCGCCAATCCTTTGATGTTATCGTTGTTATATACTGTTAACGTCAACATATCCGTGCATTACAGCATATATGGTCAGTGCGCTTACGCTTTTAACACCCAATTTTTCCATAATGTTTTTTCTGTGTGTGATAACGGTGGTAAGGCTTATGTTCAGTTTATTTGCTATTTCCTTGTTTATATTTCCCCGAGTGATAAGTGAGAGAACTTCAATTTCTCTATCTGTTAGTTCGTTTGCGGCTAACGTTTTAGGAATAGGAGGCAGATTTCTGCCGTTGTGATGTGCTCCTTGTTCCAATATAAGCAGAGAACGGACGAGTTGATCTTCGGGAACGTTTACGCATAAGCAGTGAAATCCGCTCAGTCGGTTGTTACTATCTATTGAGTTTGTGAGAACTATTGTCTTTTTTTTACGTTCAATGAAGAAGCTGCGATTAGTTAAAACAATGTTTGTTGCAACAAAATAATGAAAGTAGGAATCGGCATTGTTAGCTTCCAATTCAGAGAAAGTATTAAACATATCCACTTCCATTATGGGCATAACGCTTTCAAGTATCTGTTTAAGTCCTAATAATGCAAGGGTATTAGAATCAATTATCGCTAAACGCGGCTTACCGTTCATCATATTATTCATAACTTCGCAAAGTTACAATATTTTGCATAAAACTACATGTTTTTTATTAAGTTTTTTCTAATTTTGCTTTATATATCGTCTTTTATTTAAGATTTACTTGTGCAAGAAGTGTAAGATATTCGTTTCATAATCAAAGCCTATATATTGTCATGATAATGTGCGTGAATTTGCCCCCTTTTGATTTGGTAATACACTTTCTTCAAATTGGTAATACACTTTTCGGAGATTGGTAATACACTTTTTGAATATTGGTAATACACTTTTCGGAGGCTGGCAAAATAGTCATGTAAAAAGCTGATTTGTAAGGCTATTTTCTGATACAAAGGTTTATCAGTTCAATTTATCTCTGAGATATTTTCCTGTTATGCTTTCCGCGCATTCTGCCACTTCTTCCGGAGTTCCGCAACACACCAGATTGCCGCCTTTGTCACCGCCGTCAGGACCGAGATCTATCACAAAGTCGGCACATTTTATCACGTCCATGTTGTGTTCTATCACAATAATGCTGTGACCTCTTTCAAGCAAAGCATCGAAAGCTTCGAGCAATCGTTTGATATCGTGAAAGTGAAGTCCCGTAGTCGGTTCGTCAAATATAAACAAAGTGGGCTCGGCACGTTCTTGTCCGATGAAGTAGGCGAGCTTTACTCGCTGGTTCTCACCACCGGAAAGAGTAGAACTGTTTTGCCCTAATTTAATATATCCGAGCCCTACGTCTGCAAGAGGTTTAAGCCTTCCTACAATCGTTTTTTGCTTATTCTCTTTGAAAAAATCTATTGCTTCTGACACGGTCATATCCAAAACGTCGCTTATATTCTTGCCGGCAAAGCGCACGTCCAATATGTCTTTCTTGAAACGTTTACCCTTACATTCCTCACATTCCAATATCAAGTCAGCCATAAACTGCATTTCCACCGTTATCACACCTGCCCCTTTGCATGCTTCACATCGTCCTCCTTCGGTGTTGAAAGAGAAAAATTGCGGAGTAAATCCCATCTGTTTCGATAATGGCTGTTGTGAAAAAAGCTCACGTATCGCATCATACGCTTTCACATAAGTGGCAGGATTTGAACGCGTACTTCTTCCGATAGGGTTCTGATCTACAAATTCAACATGACAAATCTTGTCCTTGCTTCCTTCCATTGAAATATACTCACCGGGCGCATCTGCCACTTCGTCGAGTCCGCGTTTAAGAGCCGGATATAGAATACCTTTAATAAGAGAAGACTTTCCCGACCCGCTGACGCCCGTTATAACATTCAATACATTTAAAGGAAACTTCACATTCACACCTTTAAGATTGTTCATGCGTGCTCCTTTGAGGTCTATCGACATATTCCAAGAACGTCTGCTCGACGGAACTTCTATTGTTTCTTTTCCTGTAAGATACTTTATAGTGTGAGAGTTCGGAGATTTTTCGAGCAAAGAATTATTCATTTCTGTCAGCGTTTCCGTAGAACCGCAGAATACTATTTCACCTCCCAAACGTCCTGCATCAGGTCCTACGTCGATAAGAAAGTCTGCCGCACGCATTATTTCTTCATCATGTTCTACTACAATTACCGTATTTCCCAACGACTGTAATTCTTTCAACACATGTATAAGTCTGTCCGTATCTCTGCTGTGAAGTCCGATGCTTGGCTCATCGAGAATGTAAAGCGAACCGACAAGAGAACTTCCGAGAGATGTCGTCAGATTTATTCTTTGACTCTCACCTCCCGACAAAGAGTTCGATTGTCTGTTAAGAGTGAGATATCCGAGTCCTACATCAACAAGGAATTGAAGCCTGTTTTTTATCTCCGTAAGCAGTCTTTTTGATATTCTCGCATCATTGTCATTAAGTTTAAGATTGTCGAACCAAGCCTTCAAGTTTGTTATAGGCATCTCCACAATGTCGGAAATACTCATTCCATTAATCTTGACATAACCTGACTCTTTTTTAAGTCTTGTACCGTGACATGCAGGACATGTGGTTTTTCCTCTGTACCTGCTGAGCATTACCCTGTATTGTATCTTATATTGATTTTCCTTTATGTATTGGAAAAAAGAGTCGATACTTACCTGCTCGTGTACGTCTGTTCCCTTTTCGGAAGGCAGCCCGTGCCAAAGCATATCTTTCTCCTTGCGTGTCAGTTCATAATACGGTTTGAATATAGGAAAGTCGTCTTTTGCGGCACGTCGGCAGAATTCGTCTTTCCATACTCCCATTTTATCACCGTGCCAACATTGCACGCACCCCTCATAAACCGAAAGCGACGTGTTCGGTATAACCAGTTTCTCGTCAATTCCTATTACATTTCCGAAGCCTTCGCATTCCGGACATGCTCCCATAGGAGAGTTGAAAGAGAACATATTGTCGGTAGGCTCTTCAAAAGACATACCGTCTGCCTCAAAGCGAGTAGAGAAATCATAACATATATTTGAAGGCATGAACATGAGTCTGCACTCTCCGTCACCTTCATAAAAGGCAGTTTCGCATGAGTCAACCAATCTTGATATAGAGCTTTTGTCATCGTCAACCGACATCCTGTCTATCAAAAGGAATATCTCATCAGTGCCTTTTTGCATACCGTCTATATCCTTGTTGTCTGCAAGGAAATCGTCGATACGCGTAAAATCACCTTTATAATATATGCGCGAGTATCCTTGTTGTATTTCCATTTCGAGCTGTTTGCACAGCGTTCTCTCTTTTGATACTTTCAAAGGAGCGAGAATACAGAACTTTGTACCTTTGGAAAAAGAAAGCATTCTTTCTATTATGTCTTCCGTAGAATGTTTCTTTACCTCCTCACCGCTTATCGGCGAGAAAGTGTGTCCGATACGTGCGAAGAGCAAACGCAAGTATTCGTAGATCTCAGTAGAAGTACCTACGGTAGATCGCGGATTACGTGAATTGACCTTTTGTTCTATCGCTATTGCCGGCGGAAGTCCCTTTATGAAATCGCATTCGGGTTTACTCATACGTCCCAAGAATTGTCTTGCGTAAGCCGAAAGACTTTCCACATAACGCCTTTGTCCTTCTGCGTAAAGCGTATCGAATGCAAGCGACGACTTGCCCGAACCGCTTACACCTGCAATTATGATGAATTTGTTGCGTGGAATATCAATACAGACATTCTTCAAATTGTTAACCCTTGCGTTCTTTATTTTAATATAATCGTTCATACAATGTATTTAATCTTTGCCGACAGAATTTTATTTTATATGAAAAGATTATGCCGGCAGTTTTTGAATTGCAAATATACGAAATATAAATATAACAGGGGATAATAATCAGGTCAAAACATGTATTGAGAATTAAAAAGTCAATCAAAAGTGAAAAGATAATGTCGTTATGAAAGGAGTGAAATAGTAGCAGAACTTTAAAGTATTCCGATAGTTTTTTAAGATTTAGGTTTTATCTATCCATTATAAAAAAAGAAAGAAATATTTGGCTGTGAAAAATAAAAGAACTACCTTTGCAACCGCAAAACAGAAATCGCGTTTATTGCAGGCGTTTGCATGCTATATTCAGGTTTCTATACTTAATCATGGGTTGCACCCTTAGCTCAGCTGGTAGAGCAACTGACTCTTAATCAGTGGGTCTAGGGTTCGAGTCCCTAAGGGTGTACATTTAAAACGACAGATGCATTTGCTTCTGTCGTTTTTTCGTTATATAAAAATTCCATATCTGTTTTAATGTAAGTCGGTAGTATTTATTTTAAAATAACGTTAGTTCTACGAATTATAATTATCCGATAATTAGTTGAATATCGCTTCTT
>CALGRN010000323.1 GCA_937880835.1 uncultured Prevotella sp.
TATACTCTGTAATGAAACCGATATCTTTTCTCTGTTCTTCGCTGAGAATGTGAACGGCACCACCTGCAGCCAGAGGATAGATGATATCCATAGTAGAAGCGTCGAAAGAAAAGCTCGGATGATGGAGTTCTTTTCTGGTTACATCAAGCTTTAAATCCCTGATATACCATGCAGCACAGGCAGTTACTGATTTATGAGTGATTACAACACCTTTCGGCTTACCAGTTGAACCTGATGTATAAATCATATAGGAATGAACATCGGGTTTTGCATAAGTTACAGATTCTGCACCGTCAAATAGAGCAATAGCCCCGCTCACAACTGCTTCAGTAAGTATCTGCTCTGCACCGCAGTCTTCAAGCATATAGGCAATTCTGTCTTCCGGATATTCAGGGTCTATCGGAACATAGGCAGCTCCGGCCTTGTTTATACCCAGAACTGCAATTATGAATTCCTTAACACGACCCATCTTTACGGCAACAAAGTCATTATCTTTTATGCCATTGTTGAGCAGATATGCGGCTACAGAGTCAGACTGTCTGTCCAATTCTTTATATGTGATACTGCTGATATGGTCTACAACAGCCACAGAATCTGGATGTTCTTCTGCCTGATGCTTAAACATATCAATCCAGGTCTGTGTCTTATTATATTCAAGCTTTTCACCGGCAGAAGCAGCAATTATAGCAGTTTCCTGTTCCTTGGAAACAAGGCTTACATCTTTGATGCGTTCTGCTGTAGCCATGCTGATAGCAGCTTTCGCAACAGCATCCGCGAGAATCTGCATATCGCACCTGCAGTATTTCATGCCGTCATATTCGGCAGTGATTACATATTCATCGTTATGAGGATAAACAATGAATGTAATCGGGAATTTCACGGTATCAAGCTGCAGAGAAATATTTTCAATTACGTCATCTACTCTTATGCTTATTCCCGAATTTGTCTTTATGTCAACCGAATCGAAAACTGAAAAGACTTTGTAGTCTATTTTATTCTCATAAAAACCTTCCAAATATTGGAAAAGTCCAAAACCGTTAACCGGATTAACTGCCAAAACTGCAACTTTCTTACTCATGATTTCTAAAATTTGAATTTGTTTGTAATCTTTTTGCAAAGATAAACGTAATTATTTTTATATACAAGAAGAAACGTTGCAGTAAGTAACTTACCTGGAAGTTGGAATTAAGACAAATAAAGCCTTGTGCTAAAACGACTTTAACTCTGATTAACAAAACATGCGAAATAACCGATAGATACAAGGTTTATTTCAGAAACTATTGCTATATTTGCACAATGATGCGTATGGTCTATGGATATGAAAACTGTCCTGTGAGACAGGTTATAAGCAGGTTTAACGATAAATGGAGCATGCTTGTGCTTCATTCTTTGCACACGAGCGATAGCGGAGTGTTGAGGTTCAGCGAACTGCATAAAGCCATGTCAGACTGCTCCCAGAAGATGTTGTCGCAGACGTTGAAGACATTAGAGAAGTCCAATCTTGTGAAACGGAAGCAATATTCCGAAATTCCGCCGAGAGTGGAATATTCATTGACCGATGTAGGACAATCGTTGATGCCCAACATAGAGATGCTTATAAAATGGGCAGTGGAGAATTTTGATAAAGTTATAAGATGAAAACAAACAGAAAGATGAATGCCTTTTATATGATGTTTTCATGAAAAACAAACTTTCGTTGATGCAGTAGAAAAATCTAATATGAAGTTTCTCGGCTGGAAAATGAATTCACATTATATTATATAACAATAATATCAAAAGAATTGATTATGAAACCTTTTATTTCCGTAACGGTATTTTTGACATTAATTGTGTCTTCTTTGTTTGCCGGCATATACAACTATCGGATGGTTGAAGAACGGATTGTGGCAGACATGAACAATGCGCTTGCGATGACATTGGCAGAAAAACAGGACGGTTGGATAACGCCCGACACAATCAAGACATACCGAAATAATCTGTCGATAGATGCATTGCGCGACAAATCTTTTATTTCATACGCAGTTCCGACGACAACAGACAGCAGGAACGAATGTATATGCAGTGATACTATAATGTGGAAATCTGCATCGCAGTCGTTTGCTTTCAGAGGCTATGCCACGTGTTCTTTCATTACAATGTTAGGCATGTCAAATCAGAGAACGTCTATACTTCTTTCGTCAGCGGCTGTACTCTGGGCATTGATTTCTCTGGTTTATTTCAGGAAAAATCAACGTTACAGGTTGGAAAATCTCGTCACTTTGGGCACGCTTTCATTTTCGTGTGACAGCCGCAGTTTCTATAATGCGGAACATGAGCAGATGAAACTTACCCCGATGCAACAGAAACTTATGGAGATGTTCTTTGCATCCAAAACTCACAAACTGTCGAAAGAAGATATATGCAAATGTCTTTGGCCAAAGAAAGACGATGCAAGCGAAACTTTGTATGCGCTCATAAAAAGACTCAAACCGATAATAGAAGAGAACAGCAATCTGAAAATAGAAGCGGAAAGAGGCAAGGCTTACAGATTGAAAGAAAAAGAATAAGGCAGGAATAGGAGGTTGGTTTCATTAAAAAATACATTAACCGCGCGGCATCGAGAAGCGCACGCAGATTGTGTTTTTTATCAAAGAACATGACAAAACAAAAGTTTCAAACAAGCAATCCTTTTACTGTCAAAACACAGAAATAAGCCTCTGCTTTCATTTTATTAAAAGAAAAAACGTATCTTTGCAATAAATTTTGAAAATAGATGTTATTATAACAATACAAGTGCAGTAAACAAACGCAAATGAAAAAATATATTTTATTTTTAATGTTTCTGATGTCATGTGGTTTAAACATTATGGCACAGTCGTCTATGACAGACGATCAGGTGATGAGATTCGTCCAAAAAGAACAGGAAGCAGGTACGTCTCAATCCCAGATTGTAACCAAACTTATGCAGCGCGGAGTGAATATTCAGCAAATAAGAAGAATAAAGAAAAAATATGACAGACTGAAAAAAGAAGAAGGACTGGGTACAGTTGAAGATGACAAAAAAAAGAAATCGGACGACCGTACACGCAAGAATAACGGCAAACTTAAAGACAGCAAGGAAAAAGAAAATGATAATTTCCGCGTAAAATCAACGGAAAGATATACTCATACTTACGACGAGGAAGACCCCGAATTTATGGAAATGCAGGAGGAAATGGAAAGTCTGTTGCCTCAGGACTCCATAAAATGGCTCGAAAAGATACTCGAAGACAGAAAGAAAGCTAAGAAAAAGGTGTTCGGACGCGATATTTTCAACAACAAGGACTTAACCTTTGAGCCTAACATGAATATCGCAACGCCGCAGAATTACTATCTCGGTCCGGGCGATGCAGTTATAATTGAGATATACGGAGCATCACAAAAGACAATAGAATCTACGGTATCACCCGATGGAACGGTTACAATAGAAGGCTACGGACCTGTTCAAGTGAGCGGTTTAAGTGTTGCACAGGCTAACGCCAGATTGCGTTCTATGCTCGGTTCTCGTTACAGCAGTTCGAGAATACAACTCACTGTGGGGCAGACAAGAACGATAATGGTTAACGTTATGGGTGAAGTGAAAGCACCGGGAACATATACTCTTTCTGCATTCGCATCAATATTCCATGCTCTCTATATGGCAGGAGGAACGAATGATCTCGGAACTTTGCGAAACATAAAAGTATATAGAAACAACAGACTTGTAACAACAGTCGATATATATGATTATATCCTGAACGGAAAACTTACAGGAAATGTTCGTCTCGCAGACAATGACGTAATTTCGGTAGGTACTTATGACTGCATTGTAAACATAACCGGAAAGGTTAAAAGACCTATGCTCTATGAAATGAAGAAGAACGAGAGCATCGGAACTTTGCTTAAATATGCCGGCGGTTTTACGGGAGATGCTTACAAAAAGTCTGTAAGAGTATTCCGAAAAACAGGTCGCGAACACTCTGTATATAATGTAGGAGAGTTTGATGTATCTGCTTTTCATGTGGCAGACGGCGACTCTGTGACGGTGGATTCAATCCTTCCGCGTTACGAAAATACCGTTCAGGTGAAAGGAGCGGTATTCCGTCCGGGCATGTATCAAGTGGGTGGAGATATCAATAGTGTAAGAACGCTGTTGCAACATGCCGAAGGCGTGACGGAAGAAGCATTCACGGCGCATGCAGTAATGCACAGAATGAAACCTGACAGAACGCTTGAAGTGGTACAGGTAGATGTAGAAGGTATTATGAATGGAAGCGTTGCAGACATCCCTTTGAAGAGTAACGATGTGCTGTTTATACCTACCAAACAGGAAATGATGCAAGAACAGACAATAACAATACACGGTGAGGTACAATATCCCGGTATATACAAATATGCATCCAACGAAACAATAGAAGACTTCATACTGCAAGCGGGAGGATTGAAGGAGGCAGCTTCAATGGTTAAGGTTGATATTTCACGGCGTATTATAGACTCTAAGGCAATCACGACAGATAGCGTTATCGCAAGAACATACACATTAGCCATAAAGGACGGCTTTGTTATAGACGGCGAACCGGGCTTCACTCTCATGCCGTTCGATGAAGTTTACGTTCGCAGAAGTCCCGGTTATTATGAGCAACAGAACATCACTATTGAGGGCGAAGTTATGTTTGCAGGAACTTACACATTATCAAAGAAGAACGAACGTCTTAGCGATATCATCAAGGCAGCAGGCGGATTGAATGACAGGGCTTATGTTCAGGGAGCACGTCTTGAACGAAAGATTACCGAAGCTGAACGCATACGAATGGAAACAGCCAGGAAAATACAGCTTGAAAACCTTGAAAACATCAAGCGAGAAGAAGAGATGGCAAGCTCCGGAAAGATTACGGATACCAACTTGGAAAACTCGCAAACGGTTAAGAAATACAATATAGAAGAAACCACCTACGTGGGTATAGAGCTTGATAAAGCATTGGCAAATCCGGGTGGAGACGAAGATATTGTGTTGCGAGAAGGTGACCGTATAATCGTACCTCAATACAACGGAACGGTTAAGATAAATGGTGCGGTGATGTATCCGAACACAGTAGGATATGTCAAAGGCAAAGGAGTAAGTTATTATATAGATCAAGCGGGAGGTTTCGGAAACAATGCAAAGAAGAGCAAGACATTCATTATATATATGAACGGAACTATTGCGAAAGCCGGACACAATGCCAAGCCGATGCCCGGATGTGAGATTATTGTTCCAGAGAAAGCCAAAAACAAGCATTCACTTGCTGAAACCATGAGTATCGGAACATCTATCGCATCTATCGCAACAATGATTGCAACAATGGCAAACCTTCTGAAATAACAATAGTTAATAATGTAGTAACGACATAATTGATAATGTTCAAAATTAATAAAGGCTGAAAACATACAGCCTACTCCACGAAATTAAGTATATGGGGACAGGCTTAAATGCTTGTTCCCATATAAGTTTTAAAGATTGATACAAAATATATTGGAAATAAAAAGAATGATATGAAGAGAGTTAAGTTTATCTTATTTTATGTTGTTGCAATGATATTAATGTCTTGCGGAACAACGAACGTAGTGCCGATTACGGGCAGAAAGCAAAATCTTCTCGTTACAGACGAGCAGGTGTTGAGCCTCAGCAATAAGGAATATTCAAAGTTTATGAGCTCTGCGAAACTATCAACCAACACAGCAAACACTGCTATGGTGAAGCGTGTAGGGCAGCGATTGGCAAGTGCGGTAGAAGCTTATATGCGTAAAAACGGATATGCCAACGATTTGAAAAACTATTCTTGGGAGTTCAATCTCGTGCAGGATAAATCTGCCAACGCATTCTGCATGCCCGGCGGAAAGATTGTCGTGTTTGAAGGTCTGCTTCCTTATACACAGAATGAAGCATCGCTTGCCATTGTGCTCGGGCATGAAATAGCGCACGCCGTTGCAAAACATTCTGCCGAACAGCTGTCTAAGAAGTATCGCCAACAATACGGAACACAGATAGGCGGAAGCATTCTCAATGTGTTAGGTGTGGGAAGTGACGTAGTGCAAACAGGTCAAGTATTAGCCGGACAGTATTTTTCTTTCCGCAATCTGAAATACTCTCGCGATAACGAAAGCGAGGCAGACCGTCTCGGTTTGATATTTGCAGCAATGGCAGGTTATGATCCTAACGTGGCAATAGGATTCTGGCAGCGTATGTCAAATGGCAATCAGAGCACGAACGACATGTTCAGCGACCATCCCTCTGATGCAAAAAGAATTGCAGCGATAAGAGCGGATATGCCGGAAGCGATGAAATATTACAAACCGACGGTTTCTTTTTCTACGACTAAAACAAGTACTAAGACTACAAGCAGCAAAAAGAAAAAGAAGAGAAAAAATAAATAATAACGTAATTTCGGTATATTATTTGTGTTTTAACATCTATTGTTTTGCGCTTCAAAAGTTATCCTTTTACACCGCAAAAGGATAACTTTTGAAGCGCAAAACAATAGCTTTCGCAATGCGGTTTGTAAGAGTCTTATTGTCAACAACATACATAAGATAACCTGAGTTCGATTAATTCAATTCAAAAGATTTAATTATAACAACGTGAGTTCGATGAATTATAAGTACTTATAATTCATCGAACTCACGTTAACTTAGGTGATTAACGTCTGACGAAGGTATCTGCTATATGTCAACAACAGTTATCCCTGTACCACCGAACTGCACATTCTCGTCTCTGTATGACAAGACGTTGGGAACAGTTGAAAGATAATCATGTATCAGTTGACGCAATATTCCGTTGCCTTTTCCGTGCAGAATGCGCACTCGGGAGACTCCGAGCAGTATGGCATCATCTATGAAATACTGCACGGCATTAAGTGCATCGTCTCCTCGCATACCCCTTACGTCGATGTCTTGATTGAATTGTTCACGATGCGAATCTATTGTCTCGCGCGTCATACGGTTTACAGAAGATGTCGTCGAAGGTTTCTTCTCGGGCATGTCGGAGTGCTCAAGCCTTTCCGAACGCAT
>CALGRN010000324.1 GCA_937880835.1 uncultured Prevotella sp.
GGGGCAGCAATCTCGCAGCAACATTGTGCAACTCGATATTGTGTTTCAACGATGCAGAGCAGCTAAGACCGGGAAGAGACGTTTGAAAAACATTGGTTGTTTTTCAAGACAAAAGCCTTATGAAACATACAACAAAACAAAAACGGATAATGACTGATAGACATCTGACGGAAGCAACAAAGGGAAATGCGTTGACGGAGGCGGAAAACAACGAGCAGAATGCAAAGAAAGTAACTTATATCGTAATAGGTATATCCGACTCTCCCGAGCCGTTCTTTGCTCCCGATGTGCTCGAAATAATAAGTAAAGGAAAGATTTTTTCCGGCGGAAAGAGACATCACGAGATTGTGAAACGTATGTTGCCTGCCGATGCAGTGTGGATAGATATAACCGTGCCGATAGATAATGTGTTCGCAGAATATGACAAACACATCGCATCGGGCGCACAAATGCCTGTCGTTATATTTGCATCGGGCGACCCGTTGTTCTACGGTTTCGCAAACACAATACTTAGAATGCGCCCCGATGCCGATATAAAACTGTTTCCGTCGTTCAACTCTTTGCAGACATTGGCACACAGAATAGTTATTCCTTATCATGATATGAGGATTGTATCTCTTACAGGAAGAGTGTGGCATGAGTTCGATCGCGCGCTTATAGAAAACTCACCGAAGCTCGGAGTGCTTACAGACAAGGAGCGAAATCCGTCGGCAATAGCGGCGAGAATGCTCGAATACGGATATGACGGATATGAGATGTACGTGGGAGAGCATTTGGGAAATCCCGAAAAAGAAAAAGTTTCTCGTTGGGATATTGTTGATTTGGATTGCAGAGAATTTGACTATCCTAATTGTCTTATATTGATAAGAAAAGATAATCCGAACACAAACAGACGCTTGTTCGGAATTCCCGACGATATGTTTGAAATTCTCGAAGGGCGTCCGGGCATGATGACAAAGATGCCGATACGCATTCTTTCATTGCAGGCAATGGACTTATGGAAACGTAAAGTTATGTGGGATGTCGGTTTCTGCACAGGTTCTGTGTCGATAGAAGCACGACTTCAATTTCCACATTTGCAGGTGGTGGCGTTTGAAATACGCGAAGAAGGAGAGCGATTGATGCGCGAAAACAGTCGCAAATTCGGTGTTCCGGGAATAAATGCAATAACGGGAGATTTCTTGGAAGCAGACATCAGTACGCTTCCTGAACCCGATGCGGTGTTCATAGGAGGTCATGGCGGACGATTGAAAGAGATTATCGGCAAGTTGAATACAGTTCTTCAACCCGGCGGATGTATTGTAATGAACTCGGTATCCTTACAGAGCAAGGAACTGTTTGAAGAAGGGGCGCACGCAGTAGGTATGCGTCTCTCCGCTCCCGAACGCATCGCTCTAAACGAATATAATCCTATTTACATAATGAAAGCAATAAAATGAAAACAGCAATATTACTTATATCGGAAGCAGGATATTCTACTGCTGAAACGCTTGTGAACGAGTTCGGTTTCACGCTTTATTCACTTCATGACGACGGAGGTGAACGAATAGAATCGATAGACTTATTACTGAAAGAGCAGTTCAATAACTATGACGCATGGATATATATAGGTGCAATGGGTATTTGTGTGCGCAGCATAGCTCCTTATATAAAAGACAAATATACAGATCCGGCAGTATTATGTGTAGATGTGACCGGTTCTGCGGTGGTATCCGTGTTGTCTGGGCATGTAGGAGGTGCGAATGAGCTTACCAAGAAAGTTGCAACAGCATTGGGAGCTTATCCCGTAATAACAACACAAAGCGACAAGTTAGGGCTTTGGGCTATTGATACTATTGCCGAAAAATACGATTGGACAACGTATATAGGCAACGATAAGTCGATGAACAGGCAGATAACGCTTTTCACTTCCGGTAAACCAACTGCTCTTTTGTTGACAATACGTGATAGAGGAACGGAATGGTTGGAAAACAATCTGCCTCCACATGTTGATGTGTTTGGCAAATATGATGATATAGATCAGTCGAAATACAGTCTTTTG
>CALGRN010000325.1 GCA_937880835.1 uncultured Prevotella sp.
TATAACTTATCAGATACCGGAGATGGAGAAATATCTTAAAGATACTTACGGCATAACGGTATATCAAGAGCAAGTCATGCTTCTAAGTCGTCTGCTTGCGGGCTTCACCAGAGGTCAGAGCGACACATTGCGCAAGGCTATGGGTAAGAAGAAGATTGAGGAAATGAACAAGTTGAAGACTTTGTTCTTTGAAGGCGGAGAGGCTCCCGCGGACATAATAAGAAGACGCTTGAAGACATTTGGAAAGAATGGGAAAAGTTTGCTTCTTATGCTTTCAACAAATCACATGCCGCTTGTTATAGTTGGGTTGCGTTCCAAACTGCATATATGAAAGCCCACTATCCTTCGGAGTTCATGGCTGCAATCATGACGCGCCGTCGTTCGGATATAAAGGAAATAACCAAACTCATGGACGAATGCAAGTCGATAAACATATCCACTCTCGGTCCGGATGTAAACGAGAGCTATCTTGAATTCGGAGCAAACAAGAAAGGAGAGATACGTTTCGGACTTGCAGCGATAAAAGGAATGGGAGATTCTGCCGCGCAAGCTATAATAGACGAGCGTGATAAAAACGGTCCATATAAAAGTATTTTTGATTTCGCAGAGCGTGTAAACCTAAGCAGTGTAAACAGAAAAGCATTCGAAAGTCTTGTTTATAGCGGTGGATTTGACAGCTTCGGAATAAAGCGCGAGCAATATTTCGAGAAAGACAACAAGGATGTTTTATTCATTGACAAGTTGCTTCGATACGGACAGTTGTATCAAGCCGGGAAAGCGCAGACACAAAATTCGCTTTTCGGAGAAACCGACTCGGTGGCAATATCCACCCCTGCGATACCGGAAGCAGAGTCTTGGAATCTTATGTACAAGCTGAACAAAGAACGCGATTTGGTAGGTATATATCTTTCGGCTCATCCGCTTGATGAGTTCGGCATTGTGCTCAATCATTTTTGCAATACGCATTGTAACGAACTGGAAGACAAGGAAAAGTTGATTGAAAAAGAGGAATTGAAATTGGGCGGAATTGTCACGGGGGTGAAAGAGCGTGTTATGAAAAACGGACTTACTTGCGGTTTCGTAACCATTGAAGATTTCGAGGGGTCGGGCGAGATGCCTTTCTTCGGAGAGGAATGGGGACGTTGGAAGGGCATGTTTGCTGTTGGCAATATAGTATATGTAAACGCAAAATGCTATAAACGGTACAATACGAGCAAATATATCGATTTCAATGCGAGCAACATTAGGTTTATGCAGACCGTAAAGGAGCAGTTGAAAATTGATAAAATTACCATAATGGCAGATAAAGAAGATATTAATGATACCATTGTGTCGGACTTATCGACAATGATAGATGGCAATCCGGGTGATACGCAAGTGTTCTTCCAACTTAAAGATACATTACACAACCAAATTGTTACTTTGCGCAGCAAAGACAAATATGTAAAACTGAGCGACGAATTTGTAACGTTCTTGGACGATTGCAAAGAATTGAGTTATGCCATAGATTAATGTAAGTCGGACTGCTCAATGATTGTAAGGTAATTTGTTGAATTGCAAGATATTTTTAAATTTCTCTACTCGTATCCCTTGAACGGTTATTTTTTATCGTTCGAGGGATTTTCTTTAATCTCTCTATTGGATTAACGTTAGATAGAGCCTTATATGCAGTGAAAAAACAATCATGTGTTTGTCAGATAACAAGAAGCATTTTAGAAAATTATTATATACTTTCACATATAAAGTAATGAAAAATATTTCATTACTACAACTTTTTAAAACAACTTCTTATACCAAACTCAACGTTTGTTTAGGATTTCCATTCTCGGGGACATATGTGCATTTACATGGATACCTTAACTTTGTAATAATATTATCTGTTTTCAATTCTTATAGATTCTTATAGAAAAGGGTGATATGTTTCGGTGTCTTTGTCAGTCACCTTACCTATCACCCAATTGAAGAAAAAATTATTGCACCACCGATGCAGATGCACCTGTCAATGCCATTAGAAAATTGCTTATTTCCGAGCAAGTTCCTCACTTACTAATGTATAAGTGACACAATAGTCCATTATTTCTTCAATTTAACAAACGTCTTGTCCAAGTTCTTGCAATACAAACCTGTAAATTCTGCAATATTTGCCGCGTTTACAGGAGAATGAAATTCACGAATAACCTGTAATACTTTATGATTTTATACTTTCAAGTATTTAAAATGTTACGGTTTCTTCCAATTCCATCATCTTGAAGAATGATGCGGTGGCATCAGCCAGATAATACATCACACCGTTCTCACCATTCTCACCGAGTACAGGCTTCAGTACGGGCATATTGTCCACCAATGCCTTTCCTACCTCAGGACGATTATCTTCCACAAGCCTGCATTCAATTCGCAGCGTCTTGCCTTTAAATGCACAAATCTCAACTTTTGGATTAGTTGCTATCTGGCGAGTAGCATTTGTTTCACCGAACGCCATTATATATATTTTTCCTTCATAGAGCAATTGTGCACCATAGGGGCGAACACGGGGCTGGTCACCCTCAACAGTTGCGAGATAGAACGTATTGGCATTAACCAAGAAATCGTACACTTTCTGTATAGCTTCCATATTATTTAACATTATAGTTGTTTAACCAACCAGTTCTGAGCACCAATCTTTTCAATCAACTCAATCGCATTCTCGCTCCAATAAAGGTCTTCCTCCTCGTCAGCCAAGTAAGCTTTCATGATATCGTAAGTTGTAGGATCGCTCTGCAATGGCTCAATGCACTTGTATAGAAGTTCTACACCGGCTTTCTGAATATCAAGGTCAGCCTTTACATATTCTACCGGGTCGTTGCAAAGCTCGCGAGCTTTTGCACCTTCGGCTTTCACCTCGCCACCGAGATCCATAATACGGTCGTAGAACTTTTCAACCCAACCCATTTCCTCACTGAAATGGTCTATATATTTCTGACCTAATTTAGTAAATCCTTGTGCTTTGAAAATCTGTCCTTGAAGTTTGTGTACCAATGCTCCTTCTGTAAGTCCGGTTGCGAAGAACTGTAATGTCTCAATTGATTTTTTCTTATCCATAATTTTTATTTTTTGAATGTTATACTTATGTTTATGTTTGCAAAATTACGCTTATTTCGCATCATGACAAAATTCTCAATAATACAAAAATTGTCTGAAACGATACAAATGAAAAGAAAATCTTGTATCTTTGCACTATTATGTACAGTTTGAAAGAAGCTTGGTTGAAAATTTACGGCACAGAGCCTGTGGATAATTGGGACGGAAAAATATATTGCGAAGAAACCAATGCCGCAAGCACTTTTAAAGCCAACAACACGCAGGGATATATGGCTGCCTATACGTTCACATTGGTTTTAGAGGGAAGTCTCACCATATCGTATAACGAAAAAGAAATGATCCTGCACCCAAACGACCTTTATATTTATTCTCCCGGTCTGTCAGTTAAGGTTTTGGCAGCCTCTGATGATTATCGCGCCATTTGCCTGCTTGCCGACGAGAGCTTTATCATAGAATCTCCGACAGTTCACGATTTGGTACACATAGCCTATCAACCAATAGTACAATTACATGAACCCAAGCTGTCTTTGCCCGGCGATTACGCCCTGCACTTGGCAGGAAAAATGCACGAGATTATCAATTATCTACATTCAAACCACATATATAAAAGTGAAGTTCTTAACATGCTTTACGCCGTACTCTTGCTTGATTTGCAAGACGCGCAGGGTAAAGCCATAGCCCATACCGGCGTTCCACGACGCATTGAAACAATATTCATAGACTTCATTCGCCTTCTACCCCACAATTTTGCCCGACATCACGACATTGCTTTCTATGCCGATAAATTGAATATAAGCACTGTATATCTATCGCGGGTTGTACGACAAGTAACCGGACGCACAGTTATCGACTATATAAACAATTTCTTGCTCATGGAAGCATCATTCCTATTGCGCACAACTCAACTTAGCGTAATGCAGATTGCCGACCGACTCTATTTTGCTGATACGGCGTCATTCAGCAAGTTCTTCTTACGTATGAAAGGCGTAACGCCGAAAAAATTCAGGGAGCAAGTATAAAGTATTTAGACATATAGATACGCTATTTCTCATTCATCGCTTTCTCTTTGGAGGAGAAACAAGCAGCCTGAAAGCAGTTCCTATAAATCTGTTTCGTAAAATTGGCAATCTCTGACCTGCAAAGACTGATAGGCAGAGGGCAGACATCAGACTAACAATCCTCACGTTCAGACCTGCTGTCTCACAGCTCTTGATGTCTCACGAGGATTACATAAATCGATTTTATAGAATAATT
>CALGRN010000326.1 GCA_937880835.1 uncultured Prevotella sp.
ACTTTTGATTTTTTGTCAATTTTCTCATTTCCTTAATTGAAGTTATAAATTATTTACCTGGGAAGTCCCCTTTTACAGCGATACCCATACTTCTTGCTGTACCGGCAATAAGCTTCATGGCAGACTCTACTGTAAAACAGTTTAAGTCAGCCATCTTGTCTTCTGCAATAACCTTTATCTGATCCCAAGTCACGGAAGCAACTTTTTGACGATTCGGCTGTGCAGAACCACTCTTAACCTTGGCAACCTCTTTCAACTGTACTGCTGCGGGAGGTGTCTTGATTATGAAGCTGAAAGACTTGTCAGTATAGTAAGTGATAACAACAGGAAGAACTTTTCCTGCTTTATCCTGGGTTCTGGCGTTAAACTCCTTGCAGAATCCCATAATGTTGATACCCTTAGAACCCAATGCAGGTCCTACTGGTGGAGAAGGATTCGCAGCGCCACCTTTAATCTGTAATTTGATTAATCCTGCAACTTCTTTAGCCATTTCTTTGTTAAATTATAAATTAATCTATTATAAAAGAACAATATGCATCCGTAACAATGCTTTATTCTTTTGCAACTTGCATAAAACCAAGCTCTAACGGAGTTTTACGTCCGAAGATCTTAACCATAACTTTGAGTTTCCTCTTTTCCGTATTAACCTCTTCTATGATACCGCTGAAACCGCTGAAAGGACCGTCTGTCACTTTAACAGTCTCGTCCACAGCGTATGGAATATCCATATCATCCACGATATCAACATCTTCGGCATTGCCAAGAATACGATTAATATCAGATTGCTTTACAGGAGATGGGGTACTCATTCCTCCGAGAAAGCCTAAAACATTTGGTATAAAACGCAAGATAGAAGCTATATCACCATTGAGATTAGCCTCTACGAGAACATATCCCGGAAGACTTATTTTCTCTTTGATAACACGCTTTCCGTTACGCAAAGTCGCATGCTTCTCCATCGGTATAAGAACTTGGGAGACATGTGACGCAAGCACCTCGTTGTGTTTCATTTCAGCCTCAATGTACTCTTTCACCTTAGCTTCTTTTCCACTCACAGCGCGGAGCACATACCATTTATTCACTGTTTCAGCCATTTCTCTAATTTTAATTAGGGATAAATAACACCCATAACAAAGCTACACACAGAATCAAATGCAAACACTACAAGAGCAATGATAAGGGAAGCAGATAATACAACCATTGCACTATGTGTAAGCTGAGCCCGTGTAGGCCAAGTAGTTTTATGCGCAAGTTCGTCATAACAAACTTTGCAATAATTAGCTACAAACTTAAATATTCTTTTGAACATATTATCTTCTATTTTGCACGGGTTGAAAGACTCGAACTCTCGACACCTGGTTTTGGAGACCAGTGCTCTACCAACTGAGCTAAACCCGTAAAACAGATTTCCGCAACCAAAGGTCACGGAAACCCTTTATCATTATAAAATCTAACAATGTCTGAACAAATCCGACATCATAAAGATAATATTAATCGTCGATAATTTCAGTAATCTGACCAGCACCTACCGTACGACCACCTTCGCGGATAGCGAAACGAAGACCAACGTTCAATGCAACAGAATATATCAGCTCAACAGTAATCTCTACGTTATCGCCAGGCATAACCATCTCTACGCCTTCCGGCAATGAGATTTCACCTGTACAGTCCATTGTACGGAGATAGAACTGTGGACGATACTTGTTACCGAATGGAGTGTGACGACCACCTTCTTCTTTCTTCAACACGTAGATAGAAGCCTTGAATTTCTTGAAAGGTTTGATCTGTCCCGGATGGCAAAGAACCATACCGCGCTTGATTTCAGCCTTATCAATACCACGAAGGAGCAAACCTACGTTATCACCAGCTTCACCTTCATCAAGAAGTTTACGGAACATCTCAACACCTGTAACAACAGATTTCTTATCTTCACCAAGA
>CALGRN010000327.1 GCA_937880835.1 uncultured Prevotella sp.
TTCCGTCATCTGATAGCGACGGCATTACAACAGCCATGTCTCCGTTGACGCTTTTAATGATATTGTCTATATCTATGGCTGCATTTATGCCTGCAAGCATTGCTTGTAAGCCCTCGTTTGTACGCAAAAGCTCTATGAATTTGCTGCCGTCAACATTAATAAACATACCCACAAGGGCATCGGCAGGCATACTCTTGATGTATTTTCCACTGATTTTACGATAACTGTTGGCAGCATCTTTCAGTGCCTTGTCTATCCTTTTGTTGAATGAGAAAGTTTCTCCTTCTACGTGAAGACATCCATCTTTCATTCTCATTTCTGCCGCAATGAGGATCTGAGAAGCATCTGCGTCTTTCGGAGAACCTAATATGAAAGGGGCAATGAACTTCTGTGGCAATGCATGTGCTTGCGCAACAATGGCTACCGGAGATGAAATCGAATCGAGTTTGTCAAACATCGGTGTTCCTTTTATGCCTCCGTCTTCGTCTGCTTTCAGATATTTTGCCATTTGTTGTCTCAATTCTGCCTGTGCAGAATTGATTGCGGGACCCATTATCATCAATGCTTCATCAGAATAACCTATTATCCAATTATCTTTAAGAACAGTGAACTTGCTTCCTTTATATTCTGTTATTTTTCTGCAAATATGCTTCTCCGAGAGTTTATTTATCCATTCTGTCAGATCGCTTTCGCTTATAACTTTGGCACAAAGACCAAGATTTCCGTCGGGCGATTCAAACAAATATATTTTCTCTGAAACGTCTATTCCGCTTCTCACAGGGTCATCGATATGCAGCAATGATTTTAATATGCCGGCGTCTGCATTTGCTTTCGATTCGTTCATTGCTTTCTGCATGTCTATTGAGACAAGTGCGGTGCTTTCGCCCGGAATAGCATTCAGATAGTCGTCATCAGCACAAGATGACAACAATATTATTACAGATAACAGAAATGCGAATGATAAATGATGCAATGTAAATATTCTTTTGTTCATAATCATGGTTATGCAAATAAGGGGTTTTTATTTAAAAGCAAAAGCTGGCAAACTCGAAAAGAGATGTACTTTAATCCATACTCGCTTTAATTATTCATTGTTATTGTTTTCTATTTATTTGTTATAAGCATTATTTACTGATATTTGCAAACTGTCTTTTTATAGAAGTAAGGCAATATCAGTATTTCCTTCTTGCCATTTGCGACATCATTACGGCATATAGTCCTGCTGTTTCGGTTCGCAAACGGCTCTTTCCAAGCGACACGGGTTCGTATCCGTTGCGGATTGCCAACTGCACTTCGTCGATAGAGAAATCACCTTCCGGACCTACAAGAACCGTAATATCGGCATCTGCATTATCTTTTACGGGGCGCGTAATCTCTGCAAAAAAGTCTTTACTTTCTATCTCATCATAACAGTGGCATATATATTTACGACCTTGTCTCGGTTCGGAAACGAAGCTGTTGAAAGGCATTATCTGATTTATTTGCGGCTTTGTCGCTTTACGACTTTGCTTTAACGCAGATATTATAATCTTGTCTATACGCTCTGTTTTAATGATTTTCCTTTCAGAGAACTTACAATTCAGAAAACTGATTTCGTCAAATCCGATTTCCGTTGCCTTTTCCGCGAGCCACTCTATTCGTTCCATCATCTTTGTAGGAGCAATTGCCAAATGTATGTGTCCGTTCCAAGTTGTATCCTGCGGAATGGCTTCTTTTATCTCATACATACACTTTTTTGCGGCAGCGAGTACAACCTCTGCTCTGTAAAAACATCCGTTGCCATCCATAAGAAATATCTCATCGTTGGCTTTAAGGCGCAAAACACGAAGTGCATGAGCAGCTTCTTCCTGCGGAAGTTCAGTCTGATTGACTGCATCGGGAACAAAAAAGAACCTTGCTTCTTTCATAACTTACGGTATGTTTGTTTTTCTTTTTCTTCGGTTCTGTTCATCACGCAGTTGCGAGGCAAGCTCATAATCCTCATCATTTATAGCCTTTTCAAGAGATTTTTCCAACATATCATCACTCAAAGCATTTACCGGTATTGACATACCGACAGTACCTTCGGAATACGGAACGCTTTGATTTCTCATCAATCCTTCCTCTATATAAATTGGAATTTTGCTGATATGAGACAGTAAAACGGCATCGCTTGCACGTATTTTTCGTATGTCGAAGGTTTCCGTATTTACAAGCAACGCATGATATTGTCCGTCAGTCAGATTGTTTATTATTATCTCAAAGTTAGCTCCGGTCAGGCTTATTATGCTCCAAAGCACTTCGGGCAGAAGTGTCTCTGCTATCTTTTCTTTCGATAATCTTATGCCGAACTGATATCTTGTGTGTTTATCGCACACTATTGTTATCTGACGAGTTTGTGCTTCATCGGTAAGTATCACAAGTCCGAGTTCATCACTTCCGACAATCTCTGAAACGCCCTTGAATAATAGTCTGATTTTTTTCATACTGCGACATTTTCTTTCTTTGGACGGAAAATAATTGCAAAAGCAAGACCGACCACAAACGCATAGCCTGCAAAGATATACCAGCACGACTGCCAATCGGTAACTCCATTTGTAGTATATGCGTTTACGACAGCCTGTGCAGAAAGCGTTCCTACGGATGCCCCAACACCGTTTGTCATCAGCATGAACAGTCCTTGTGCGCTCGAACGTATGTCAGGATCTGTCGATTTATCCACAAACAGAGAGCCGGATATATTGAAGAAGTCGAAAGCCACGCCGTAAACAATCATCGAAAGGATAAACATCCATACTCCGTCGCCGGGATTTCCCGCTCCGAGAAGCCCGAACCTGAGAACCCATGCAAACATTGCGATAAGCATAACATTCTTTATTCCGTATCGTTTCATGAAGAAAGGAATAAGCAATATGCAGCAAGTTTCGCTTATCTGCGAAAGAGATATAAGTATGTTAGCGTGGTTAACACCGAACGTATCGGCATATTCCGGTATCGCGGCAAAACTCGAAATAAACGGATTTGCAAAACCGTTGGTTATTTGAAGACTCACTCCGAGAAGCATGGAGAATATAAAGAATATTGCCATTTTCTTTTGCTTGAACAGTGCAAAGGCTCTTAATCCGAACGCATCGACAAAGTTTGTCTTTCCGCTTCCTTTGCTTACGGGGCATGAAGGCAATGTGAATGTATATAGAAAGAGTATGATGCTGACTGCACCGGATGCAAAAAACTGGTTATGATTAGGCTGGAAGCCCATCAAATCGACAAACCACATCATGCAAATGAAACCAATCGTTCCGAAAACTCTTATAGGAGGAAAGTCTTTTACGGTGTCCATTCCTGCCAAAGTCAGTGCATTATAGGCAACGGAATTGGTAAGAGCGAGTGTCGGCATATAGAATGCTACGCTCATGGAGTAAAGCGTAAACAGTGTGCCGAATTCCGTATTACCGCCGGAAGTCATTGCATAATATGCAGCTCCGAACATAAACGAGCCTGCAATCAAATGGCAAATACCGAGAAGACGTTGCGCCGGTATCCATCTGTCTGCTATTATTCCCATTATGGCAGGCATGAAAAGAGATACTATTCCCTGCATGGTATAGAACAAACCGATATCGGATGCCATTCCTATTTCCACCAAGTAAGTACCCATAGAGATGAGATAAGCTCCCCAAACTGCAAATTCGAGGAAGTTCATCAGTGCCAAACGTATTTTAAGTTCCATTTCTTTATATGATTATTTTCTTAATGAACGGTCGATAAAACCGACTCTTTACTATAATTTGTCTGATATGTTTATTGTGCAAAAATAATGATTTTAATTCAGACTAAATCAATTAGAATTAAGTTTTTGCGGCATATTGCTGTTTTTTACGTTGCGTTAACAGAGAATATTCATAATGCCCTGACAATACGCAAATATATTTCTATGACTATCGGAATGTTGTAAACCGAACAGGAAAACAGATTGAATAAATTATTTGAAAACATTTTTTCATATAATATATTACAATTCTCATTATAAATGTTTAAATTTGCAGATGAACAATCTAAACCAATAAATATTATTAACTTAAAATTTAGATTATTATGAACAAGAAATTATTAGTTTTCATCTTCGCAATAGTTGCGATGATGATGTCCGCAATGCCACAGAAGGCAATTGCGGAAAAAGAAGTAGTTATCGCAGCCACGCCAATGGAAGGCGTAATCCTTAGTGAAGGCTTCGAGAATGGAACACTGCCGGAGGGTTGGACTGTTA
>CALGRN010000328.1 GCA_937880835.1 uncultured Prevotella sp.
GATATATTCTTCGCCTACTCTGTCGGCAATGGTCTTTACAGATATACGTTCGTGCGAAACGGTATTCTCAAGGATATATATACATCCCAAACCCTCTTCGCCGAAATCTTCGCCGACGATAGTAACAAGGTAGTCGAAATGCTTCTCATTTTTCAGCTTCGACATTTCCGAAGCAAAGTCGCTAAACTTTAATTCAATGTTATTCAGTTTCATATTTTTCTACCTTATTAGTTTTTAGTATCGCTTTGAGAAGGCTCTTCGTCGTCCAATCCTTTCTGCATATCGAAATCCTGTGGCACGTTTGTCACAACGATTGGTTTCATTGCCTCTGCTTTCTCTTCGGCAGTCTGCTTATGGTTCACACCACCAAAGAATTTCTCTATCTTCACTTTTCTTTGCAGCTGCATCATACCATACATGATTGCTTCCGGACGTGGAGGACAACCGGGTATGAATACATCAACGGGTACAATCTCGTCTATGCCGCATACTACATGATAACTATCTTTGAACGGACCGCCTGATATGGCGCAGCCACCCACTGCAATAACATACTTGGGTTCTGCCATTTCATCGTAAAGACGTTTGAACACCGGCGCCATCTTGTGGGTTATCGTACCTGCACACATTATCAAGTCTGCCTGACGAGGGGAATTTCGAGTAACCTCGAATCCGAAACGTGCGAAGTCATAACGTGCGCAACCTACAGCCATGAACTCTATACCGCAGCAGCTTGTTGCAAAGGTCAGAGACCACAAAGAGTTTGAACGTCCCCAGTTGATAACCTGATCAAGAGAGCCTAACACCAAATTTACTCCTCCTTCGTTGAGTTCTCGGGCGAGTTTTTCCAGTGTCTCGTTATCTTTGAACTCTCCGTAAGGAATACTTTTTATGTGCGGTTTTCTTACTTCCATTCCAAAGCTCCTTTCCGCCAAGCATAAGCCAAGCCAAAAACAAGTACCAACATGAAGAATCCGATGCTTGCCAAAGCCAAAGCACCGAAATCTTTAACAACGACTGCCCAAGGGTAAAGGAAGACGGTTTCCACGTCGAACATAAGGAAGAGGATAGCGAAGAGATAATATCCCGTATGCATAGGAAGCCATGAAGAGCCTCGTGTCGGAATACCGCACTCAAACGGTTCGCCTTTCACCCTGTTATATGAACGCGGACCTACCAGCTTGGCAACTACATAAGCAGCAAATACCAAGAAGACAGCCGTAATCAAAACGGTGATAAATAAAATAAAATACATATCTATTGTTATAATATTATGATTGTAGCCTACAATGAGTTGTTTTCAAAAACGAGTGCAAAGTTAGTAAATGTTTTGCAAACATTCACCATTTTTACGAGAAATTATTCTCTGTACATAAAATAACTCAAGTAAGACAAATTCATTTTAAGACAAGACGGTTTTAATATGATAGCAATTCTTAATTTGCAATTTACTCAAATAAATTGTATAACATTGAAATATAAAAAACCGACATCAAGAGACAATGTTTTGTATAGCATTGAAAATCAAGATGTTACAAAAGATATTTCAAAAGCTATCCTTTTGCACCATAAAAGGATAGCTTTCAGAGTGCAAAAGGATAACTTTTGCATCATAAAACAATAACTCTTGAAATACATATTTTAAAACGTTTGTTTTCAACGGCATAAAGGTTGGTTATGCAAGTTCGCATTTATGCTTACATTCATTTATAAACAAGTAAAGAAGTTCAATAAGAGCAGGCATTTATACTTGCCATATCACTACTGCAACATAATATTAATATGAGCAGACAAAAAATATATGAAAAACATAACTTGCTTTGACTTAGTTTTATTACCTTTGCTTTCTGAACGATTATTTCATAAAACATACTCATATATAATAATGGAAAAGATAACAAAAGAGGCCGCTTTGGAATACCATTACAACGGCAGACCCGGAAAGACGGAAGTAATTCCGACAAAACCACACAGTACACCTGATGATTTAAGTCTTGCCTATTCGCCCGGCGTGGCTTACCCATGCCTCGAAATACAGAATACGCCTGACGATGCATACAAGTACACCAACAAGGGCAATCTCGTTGCCGTGATAAGCAACGGAACAGCCGTATTGGGTCTTGGAGACATCGGAGCTATGAGCGGAAAGCCGGTAATGGAAGGCAAAGGACTGCTATTCAAGATATACGGAGGCGTAGATGTATTTGATATAGAGATAGACGAAAAAGATCCGGTTAAGTTCTGCGAGACGGTGGAAAGGATTGCACCGACATTCGGCGGAATAAACCTCGAAGACATAAAAGCTCCGGAATGCTTCTATATAGAAGACAGACTGAAAAAAAATCTCGATATTCCCGTGATGCACGATGACCAGCATGGAACGCCCTCGAAGTTGTTAACAAAGACATAAAGAAAGTGAAGATTGTTGTCAACGGAGCAGGTGCATCTGCCATATCATGCACAAAACTCTACCTCGCATTGGGCGCAGATAAAGCCAATGTGGTAATGCTTGACTCAAAAGGCGTGATAACAGATGACAGAGATAACCTGACGGAACAGAAAAAGTTCTTCGCTACAAGCAGAAGAGATATACACACACTTGAAGAAGCAATAAAAGGCGCAGACGTATTTATAGGACTGAGCAAGGGCAACGTTCTCTCAAAAGATATGGTTAAAAGCATGGCTGAAAACCCTATTGTCTTCGCATTGGCGAACCCCGATCCCGAGATAACTTACGAGGATGCGATGGAAAGCCGCAACGATATAATAATGGCAACGGGACGAAGTGATTATCCTAATCAGATAAACAACGTGCTCGGTTTCCCTTATATATTCAGAGGAGCGTTAGACGTACATGCCAAGACAATAAACGAAGAAATGAAGATGGCGGCAGTACATGCAATAGCAGATCTGGCAAAACAGCCCGTACCCGAAGACATAAGCGAAGTATATCATACTCATAAACTTGTTTTCGGTGCAGAATATCTGATACCAAAACCAATCGACCCACGACTTATTGTTGATGTAAGCATGGCGGTAGCAAAAGCTGCAATGGAAAGCGGAGTGGCAAGAACAGAAATAAAAGATTGGGAAACTTACAAGAAAAGAGGCAATTCGTCAAGTCTCTGAAAAGCTGCGCAGACGCGCAGTAAATAGAGGAATAGAGATTGATGATATCTTCAGGAATGAGAACGGAATCACATTCCAGATGTCAGCTTTGAAAGTTGCCCATACCGGAATAAAAACAAAACTAAAACAACCCACAAAGCTCTTCGTGGAAACTGTGAATCTGTATAGGAATCATCGAGAGCTTTATGAAGAAATACTTAAGGAGGCTGAGAACGTGGTTGAGCCAAAGTCTGTGCAGGATGAATTCTGTTCATATCTTTCGATGCAAATGCCGACGTTTCAGCTGTCAGATGCTTATCTGATGCTTTCGGATATTGAAAGCTTTTGCTTAGAAAGAAAAATTCTTCAGAATAAGCTTTTTGAAACAACTGACCTTGACACAATTAAACGAGTCGTTCAGACGGTTGATTCTAACCGAGTCTTTCGCTTCACTTATAAGCAAAATCTGAAAAAGATGTCGACCGTAATTCATGCGTACTATACTTTTCTGAAGTCTTATAAGCCTGATGGAGAAAAAAAGAAAGTAAAGCCGATTATTCAGGATGAAATACCTTCTTCGCCTGATACAGATAGTATGAAGCAGAAGGATGAGACTGTGGGTCAGCAGGCTATCTCCGTGCCTGCAACCGAAAGAACCAAATTAACGGATTTAGAGGAAAGACAGAAGTTCAATGACTGGATGCTAAGTTCCGGAATGTCAAAGGCCACGATTACAAGTTATATGTCTTCTTTTGGCCTGTGTGTAAAGTCTGTAGCGAATTATAAATTGTGCGAGACGAGCCTTTGGAATGTAGCGAACGCAGAAGATGCCAGCCATATCTATGATCAGCTGTTTGGTATTTCTGAGTTTTACGAATATAACAAGCAGCAGCACAACCGATTTAGTGCTGCATTTCGTAAATTCATTGAATACAGATCCGGAGGTGGCCCGGCAAGCTTGAAACCCTCGCAGCCGGCACGATTTGCGGTTGAAAAAATGCCAACGAGAAGGAAGGAGAATGATCCCGTACTTATTCGCTACAAAGAATTGCTTGATAAGTTCTTTCAGAAGGGATTTCGCATGGAATCATCACTGGATATGAAAAAGCTCCGTAGGTTTTATCAGGAGCAATATGGAA
>CALGRN010000329.1 GCA_937880835.1 uncultured Prevotella sp.
TTATTTATGAAAAAAATCTCCTGACGACTGTCTGCGGAACAATCATAATCAGGAGATTTTCAAAAGTTTATCTTATAATCTTCATGCTCTTCTTACTTCCGTCGGCATATGTAGTAACCTGAATGAACAATCCGTTGGCGGGTTTGTTTATTTGTTTGCCGGAAAGAGTATAGTAAGTTATGCTCTTTACGTTTTCATTATTATCTACATTTCTTATCTCGTCGGAAACAACATCATACCATGTAGTCTCGGAGACACGAGTTTCTCCTCCGCCTTTATATATCTCTTCTATTCCAACACGATTGAATTCTTTCATCAGGCTGACAATATAGCGAACGCCTTTTATGTTGAAGAAAGAGAAACCGTCAGTATAGTTGTAAGGAATTTCGGTCATTTGCTCACCGTCAGCATCTATGAATACAAACGGTTCTGTTTCGTTATCGAAATATACGCGATAGAAAAGTTTGTCTTCGGAAATATAGTTTCCTTCCGTATCCTCTACCTTTATGACATACTCTATTGAGCCTCCCCATCCTGTCACATTAGATGTTGCGCTGCGTATTTCGGGTGCAGCAGGTGTGGCAGGTTTCTCAACAAACTTGACAAACTGCGGCTCATCATAGGCAAAAAGCTTGTTGTTCTCACTCAAAATCTTTCCTGCACTGACAAACAGTGAAGTTCCTTTGGCTGATTTAAGCGATTTTTCTTCGGCATTGTATTCGAATATCAGCTCATCAGCATCTTTATAATTGCTGAAATGATTAACCAAAGTGAATGTGGCAGGAATGAAATAAACATGGCAGTTTTCAGCCTCATTACGACCCAAGTATTGCAATTTGAACACAGCCTTGTTGCCCGTAATGACTCCCTTAATCCATTCTTCGGTATTGTCAGGAGTGTTTATATATACGTTATTGCCGTCGAATGCCACTCTGACGGTTTTACTTACAGTTGTAGAATCGGTAGGCAAGTAGCTCATTTGATAAGTAGTTGCGACAGCATTTTCAGGCAACGCAGTCATGGGATCGTTTATA
Organism: uncultured Prevotella sp.; assembly: GCA_937880835.1. Classification (GTDB taxonomy): domain Bacteria; phylum Bacteroidota; class Bacteroidia; order Bacteroidales; family Bacteroidaceae; genus Prevotella. The sequence continues at coordinate 1,035 of CALGRN010000329.1, forward strand.
AGAGACCACACTTGTTCATCATCTCCGAATCCTGTCCAATAGCCTTCGGAAGACATTTCGCCGAGTATGGTTTTCGGATGATTGTATTCCTCGTTTCTTCCTTCGCTCAACTGAATAATAGAATCATTGCGCATTACGAATTTCATGTCTGATGCTATTGTGTTGTCAGACAGTGTGTCGGGAGTATAAGTGTATTTATCATCTTCAAATATTTTCAATACCATACGCGTAACGAATGTTTTATGACCTTCGTCAAGTCCGATAGTTTGCGGAAGACGGGCTATAAGAGTATCACCACTGAGACGTTCCAGTTTAAGATAAGAATTTGTCTTCTTCTGACTGAACGGATTTTTTATATAAACATTATTGTCATCCCCCATAACGTATTCACCCAATGTACATGTGTATTCGCCGAAATCTACGCCTAAGACGGAGCTGTAATAACCGCGTCCGCTTCTGTTTACATTGGTGTAATTGACTCCTTTCGGTTGTTCAGTCATAGGATTATCAGATGGCAAATTGAGCATATCGACAGCTTTGTTTTGTTGTTGCAGCACAATGTTATCTGCCCTATGGAATAAGTATCTTGACGCCGGTATGGCTTTTTTCGAAGGAGAAATCTGCGCCATAGATATTATGGCGAAAAATGCCATATATAATAATAAATAAATCTTTTTCATGTTCTTATTGATTAATATGTAAATAAAAATAGAGCGTATCGAAAAAATAAGGAGTTACGGCGCAAGAGAAAACATTGTTATTGCTTGCGTCATAACTCCTTATTTTTATTTTACTACGAATTTCTTTCCGTTCTGTATATAGATGCCGGGAGAAAGTTTACGGCTCAGTCCGTGTATATAACTGTCTGCAACTTTTTGTCCCATAAGATTGTAAACGCAAGTATCGGTAACAGTTATGCCACTCTCTACACCTTCTGCTCTTAGAGTCGGATCTTGAAGAATAGCCTTTACTTCGTCAAGAAACATGCGCTTGGCAGGTTTAATCGTTACGCATACTTCGTCAGTACCTTCAATTACAGCATTGCATTCTGTCCATTGATTGGCTTTCAGAGTGAACGTTGACGGTGTTATTTTTGCATTACCGCTTACAGAAACGGTAAGTTCTAAATCATCATAATCGAATGGTGCGGCAAGGAAAGAAAAATTTGTCTTGTCATATACCTTAAACTTAGGAGTCTGCGCGTTGCCCGATTTGGAATTTGTTCCGAATTTAGCGCATTTGTTAGCACCATAAGAAGCTTTTGAAATCCAGTCTTCATAATCTGGATAGAATACTCCTTGTCCGGCATTTCCGCTGCTGAAATCGCCATCATTGCCGCCATCGCCGTCGCATTCGTCGAATGATTCATAGAAGACTATTCCCGGAATATCCGGCAATACGTGAGGTATTTCTGAAAAATCTTTAAACTCAAATGAAGCAGTTCCGTCGTCGGCTATTGCCATATTGTAAATATTCACGTTGAGTTTGCTGTGACCGTTAAGGTTTTTATTGAATAACGTAGCCTGTGGAACAGAGCGGTTTGACAAACTGTCGTTTCCATCGTATGGATACGCATCGCCTTGCTCTGTCCTCTTTACATACGTGTGCATCATCGCACTCCAATATTGCGAGTCATCATCATTATCTGCATGAACCACCGTATAACGCTGATGATCGTTCTTTACACCGGCAAAGGCAATGAAATCACCAACTGCATTTACCAAGTTTTTTGCAAATATTTCCTTGTCATAATCTATGTGTGTCACCAAGATACCAGTACCGGGAATGTGAGCATCCCAACCTACTTTCTGGCGATTTTCCAACAAGTAATATTCGTTTTCATTGGCTTTATTATATATTATATAGGTCTGTCCGCCTGCTGCAATAGGTTTTATTCCTGTGACAGCAGTGTCTCCGCGCAATTCAACGGGAGTAGTCCAACCGCACAACATCTTCTCATAAGCAGTATAGCCTACGGGAACAAAGCCATCTCCGGCATAATTTCCGTTATCCATCAAATCCCAATTACCCATTCCGAAGTTTCCGCCGTAGCTTACGTCATATGAATCAGGGAAGCCGATGCAATGAGAGAACTCATGACAAATAGTACCGATTCCTTCAATAGAACCTTTTGAAGTAATCTCGTTACTTGTCGCGAATTGATCTATAATAACACCATTGAATGTCAAGGACTTACCATAATCAGACTCGGAAAGAGTCCATGAACATGGCCAAACCGTATTGTTGTCAAGCGAAGCATGAGCACCTTCGCCTGCATATATTACATAAACCTGCTCTGCTTTACCATCTCCGTCCCAATCAAACTGACTGAAATCCACACTATGAGCTGCTTGTTGGCAAGCTTCTGCAATCATTTGTCCTACATGAGAGTCTTCACCGGAAGAATTGTCTTTACCATAATATGAGTATGACTGTGGTAATGTTACAGGACCTACGACACTGAATTGAAGATCGAATAAACCTCCGCTCTGGTCGTAGAAATAATCTCGGATACTTCCTTTGAAACCATTCTCATCAGAGAATCCGCGTTCATTTGCAATTTTGTTGTAATAGTTTTGATCGTTACCTGACTTAAACTGCTTGTCTGCAAACTGTGCTAATATGATAAGACCGTGCTTTATTCCCTTGTAAAGTTCGGGGTTAACGATACCGAAATCTTCTACTTTCCTGCCTGCCTTCCGAATCTTTGCCATGCGTCTTTCCTTACTTTTGGCAAACTGTTCATTTGTTATGGCATAGAATCTGCCTGTTGCATTGTCCTTGAAATAGCGTGTTCCTTTCTCATCCTGAAAGAAATGAAAGTGTTCATCACCAATGATTTCAACCTTGACAGAAGTTCCGTCTAAGAGTTGCACAGTACGCCATTGCCCTCGTTTTGCAGGAACGGCTGATGCATTTAGTGCAAATGCACAACATAATATAAATAATATCTTTCTCATGTTTATTATTGGTGTTGATACTTACTCTATGCCGAGAATCCGGCATAGAGTAAGTAATTGAATAATTTTTATTTTACTTAACGACAAACTTCTTTCCGTTCCGAATTACAATACCCTTATAACTGTCTGAAACTCGCTGCCCGGATATATTGTAACGGTATCCGTCATTATCTGTGCGAATATCAGAAGTGATGATATCATCCATACCGGTTGTGATTGTCTTAGGGTCAGAAAGATTGGATTCTCCTTCTTCATAGAGTGCCGTTACCGTATATATACCACCCTCACCGGCTTCACTGTCTATATATGATGTATTGTTTTCACCTTCTATCGTCTGTACAAGTATTCCGTCACGATATATGCGATAACCTTTAAGTTTAAGCGGAGCAGGACTATATGTAATATCATCGAGCATGAACATAAACTTATCCTCAGAATTACAATGTATTGCAAAATATTTAGTTCCGGCAGGTAAAGTAACCGTATAGTTCTTCCATTCGTCAGCAGGAACGGCATTATCGGCAAGACCTGCGGGTTTAAGTGCTTCAACAGTAGGCTCTGTTGTTGAAAGAAGCACCTCAAAACTTTCTTTCAAAGATGAAGTATCTGTCTTCTCAAAAAGAGATTTTCCCCAGAATGAAACAGTCTGTTCGTTACCATTAAGTTTTGGTGAAATGATATGATCATCATTGCGTACTTTACTCTCGGTATATTGCAACACTGCAAATGATGCCATGAATTGACGACCGCTCTTAGGTGCAATCTCCGGATCTTCGTTAAGATCAAGTCCTGCCATTTCAGGATTAAAGACGATATATGCCATAGGATTGCCATGATTTGGGAAGTCTAATCCCTTTATACCGTATGTCTCTTGCTTATCACCATCAATTAAACTCCAATCGCCTACGTAGTTTATATTCCAAGCGTTGTAGTTCTCGAAACTTTCTGTTACAGTCTCTTTTTGCTCGGGAGCAGTCCAATTTAATTTTACAGTTCCATTATTTATTGTTCCCGACAGATTTGTAGGACGTGCATATCCCGAGTTCTTTACTATGATATTCTGTAAAATGCCCGATTTGTTGTTGGCATTATTATCATCTTCCGGATATTCCACTGTTGCATATACGTTTACAGTATCTGCATAAGCGGGGTTCGGTTCGTAAGATAAAGTGAATATCTTGCTTTCGTTAGTTTCTAATGATGAACCTTCCTGTTCTGCTAATTCTTTATCGTTTACCATTAATTTTACACGATAGTTTCCTGTTTTCTCTATACCAACATTGGTAACCTTAGCTTGAATATTTTGAACTTTACCTACTTTAATGTATTCCGTTCCGCTCACAGTCACGTTCAAATCTTTTTTATTCAGATTGGAAAGTTCCACCTTATCTATATAAACAGGAGTGGTTTCCGATTCGCAAGTACCTTGTATTCTAATCACAACATATCCGGTCTTGTCTTTAATAGGCAGGAGAGAAACAGATACTGTGCGCCAGCCTTCCTCTCCATTGATGGCTGAATAGTCTATATCAAGAAGTTCTATATCTTCTTTCTGCATCTTAGAACCGAATACTTTCAAGCGGTTGTTTGTTCCCGGTTGTGCGTAATAAGCGAAACGCAAGTAAGGTTCTGTATCGTTTTTAAGAGATATCTTGCCTGTGTTTACAGTGAATGTTCCTTTCTTGTCAAGGCGATAGCATCCGCCATCGTCATCAGAACTCTTTTCTGATGTGGCAAGCCAGCTTTTATTATCTACCCACCAATCTATTTCCTGACTTGGATATCCATTTTGGAATGAGTCGTAAAGAGGCAGATACACTACTTTGCCGAGATAAATACGGTTTGACATTCCCTTAACACTCTCACCTGCACTGTTAGTAGCTGTAACATAATATAGTATAGGATCGTTAAATCCTGTCACATCTATGTCATCATCAAGGAAATAGTTTTGTTTGATATCGTTGGCTTTCGAGTTATCGCCAATGTCATATACATTGTATTTCAGAGACGTTAAATCAACATAACCTCCATGCGCTCCCTTTTCATTTGGCAAATCCCAAGATACCGTAAGCGTCGAACCGTTGTCGATTACCTTGATGTTTTGCGGTGTTTGCGGAATATCCACACCCAACCAGACACTGTCTTTCGCTTCTACGCCATCGCCTTCATTGTTCGACGCAATGACTTGGAATATATTCATACCTTCATTACCTCCGTCGAATGTATTGCTGAATTTCTGACCTACGGAAGGATTATTCATCGTGTGTATGACTTCTCCATTGCGTATGATTCTCACGCTTGTCAGCGATGATATAGGACTACCTTCTTTGTTCTTTGTAGGTGTTGTGAAGCTTACTGTTGTAGAAAGTTTTCCCTGTGGTCCTGCCGTAAGAGTGAAATCGGTAACTTCACCCGGCGCACTTCCCAACGCATCGGCTTTGATGGCAATATCATCTACGGCAATGTAGAATTTGTTTGCATCGCTGATTGCATGCAATCCTAAACGATAGTCTCCTGTCTTTGCAGGTGTCAGTTTGTAAGTCTTATCTTGGAACTCACTGCTTGAAATGTCAAAACCGGCATCCAATACATTATAATTGTTTGCAGGATCATCTCCTTGTCCATAGGCTACTGCCATACGTTCCGTACCGTATCCGTTTCTATATTTGAAAGATACGGTATAGGTTTTTCCTTGTTCCAGATGTATAAGAGGTGTAAGCAACCAGTCATCACCAGGGTTGCTCTTGTTGTAATTATACTTGGCATATTGGTCGTATTCATTATACGTCCATGTGCTGCCGTCATGGTTGTTGTCAACAACTTTAAATTCACCGAATTCCTCTTCTGTATCAAAAGACGTAAAAAAAGGAACTTCATGGATAGCTTGTGCTTCAGCTTTATATGTAGAAAGACCGAGCAGAGCTGTCATTAGAAAATAATTAAAAGCTTTTGGCATAATACTGAATTTATGGTTTATATTAATTATATGTAAATCCGCTTACACAATGTTTGACATATTTTATTGTATATGTCGCAAATATAGCCATTTAAAGGTTTCGTTTTTAAAAAGCGACGTTAATTTTAGGTTATTTTTCTACGTTATCATATTTTTCTTTTATCTTTGTAGTGTATTAATACAACCTCTGATTATATTATATGACTACTAACAGCAAGTATCTTACAGTCATATCGCTAATGGCAATCATAATGCTGCAAATAGTATGGATTCTGTACGCATGTATTATGGTGGACAACGCTTCCTATGCAGACAGTGAAGCCGCAGGCACGGTATCGCTGCCCGATTTGGATACTTTGATAAAGGCAGTGCGCCGTATATGGCTGGTAGTTCTTGCAACAATCTTCTCCTGTATATTGCTTATCGTGGCACTTATTGAACAACTTAAAACTATGGATAAGCAAAGACAAGTATTGCAACTTAAAGATGATTTCTCATATTCCATAGTTCACGACATGAAGACTCCGTTATCTTCCATAATGATGGCATCTCATCTTTTGGGGACCGGAAAACTTGATGACAAGCCAAAACTGCGGGGCGATTACTTCCGAATACTTGATGAAGAAACACAACATCTTATGCGTCTTGTAAACCGTTTGCTGACCATTTCAAAACTTGAAAGCGGAAGATTGAATCTTTATTGTTCGGAAGTGGATTTGCAAGAGCTTTGCAACAAACTGATTGACAAATGGAGTCTGTGCAGCAAGAAACCTTTCAGATATGATATTGATTTAAAAATACCGACGGTATTTGCAGATAAAGAATATCTGGAAGAAGCAATGGACAATCTGATTGATAATGCAGTGAAATATTCACGAGAACAAATATACGTAGCTATTTCTTCATGGCGAGAAGGCAAGAATATATATTTGTCGGTGTATGATGAAGGTATTGGCATTCCAAAAGAAGAACAAAACCGTATATTTGAAAGATTCTATCGCAGCAAGAACGACAAGACGAGCAACGGAAATGCTGCCTCCGGGTTCGGGCTCGGACTCAATTTCGTTGCGCTTGTTATGAAAGCCGTCAAAGGCAGTGTCAGAGTGCAGAGCAAATTTGGTGCTTGGACTAAGTTCACCCTTAAATTTCCTGCTCGTCATTGATACATTCCGGTGAACTTTATAAAGCGATGATTATGCCTGTGTTCATTATAACCATTTTATGATTAAAATAGAATATGAAAGAAGAAAATAAAGAAAAGATACGTTTACTCATTGTAGAAGACGATGAAAACCTTCGTTTTTTGGAAAAAACAGAGTTGGAAGAGATTATAGGTGGTTACGAAGTTTTTACTGCATCCAATGGAAAGGAAGGGCTTGAAATGTGGATAAGCTGCCGTCCCGATATTGTTGTGGCAGACATAGACATGCCCGTAATGGACGGATTTGACATGGTTGAACAAATTAGAAGGAAAGATCCTGTGTGCCTTATACTGTTCACATCTGCGCTTACATCGCCGAAAGACATTAAAGCCGGTTATCGTCTTGGAGCGGACAACTATATAAAGAAACCTTTCATGCCCGAAGAACTCGATGCCCACATACGTGCAATGATGCGTTTGCGAAATACAATGCCGGCATCAAAACAGGAATATTCCATATCAATAGGTTGCTACGAGCTTATTCCTTCGGAAGCTGTTCTGCTTAATAAGAATGACGGAAGCCGTTGTTCTTTGTCGCTACGTGAGTGTCAGATACTCGAATTGCTTGCTCAAAACATGGGAAAGGCAGTGGAAAGAAACGTCATACTCGAACGTTATTGGCATAATGTCGATACTCATTTCGCATCGCGTTCGCTTGATGTTTTCATAAGCAAACTTCGCAAAATGGTTAGCGGCGACCCCAAAGTCGCCATACGGACATTACGCGGAATCGGTCTCCGAATAGAAGTAACAGACTGACGGGAAGCAGCGCAAACGCTATTACCATCATCAGAAACGACGGCTGATAACCTGCAAAAATTATAAGCATGAAGTCTGTTATTATCAGAGCCGTTGCTCCCGGCAGTATAGTGTTTGTCCTTGCAAATACATATCCTATCACAGAATAGGTGGCAACGCCGGTCAGGAATATGGACCACAATGACAAACCGCCTGCAAAATCGCTTAAAGACAACACTGTTGCCCAACACAGAATGACAACTCCGCGATGCGAATAAGATGCAAGCAATTCTTTCAGAATACCGCCTACGAACACTAATTGCGTTACCATATACATAATTATATATAAGGTAAGCGTGGTTACAGGCATATTGCGAAATGTGAGAAGCATAATCTGATCGTCCGCTTCATAGTGCGGTGTAAGATTATAATAGCCGTAACCGATAACGTTCAGGCATAGCAATACAAGTGTGGAGAATACACTTGTGCGTACAAGACCGCCGTAAGAAAGACTTCCTTTACCTAAATCTACCATTCGGAAGTGCGAGAATGTCCAGACAGTGGCTATCATCCATAGCACTGATGTCAACAATACCGTAACCACAGTCAGCTCACTGTGAGACATACCGGTAGCACTAAGCATATTGTCGAAGAACAAACCTGCTGCAAGCAGGGCTAACAATATGAATATCAGAGTTATGCCCGAGAACAACAATAGATATATAAGAGCTTTTTTCATTCTATTCAACGTTTCTGTACAATGTGCAAAATTAAGTATTTTATTTCATTTAGAAATACTGCCAACGTTATTTTTACCTTAAAGTTTTTATCTTCATCTGCCGATTATTTTTAATGCATAGGTTTATTTGTTTTTTATTTATTAAAACATAAATATCGTTCTATTGAAACTTCTTATATCATAACATAGGCAGCATGACGCTTTATGTCAAATGAAACAATCATGCCGTCGGCACGCATACAATAATGCTTACGACTGTTTCATACAGCCGTTATGCATCGTGAAACAGTTGATGTATTAGTATTACGTATATCTTATATTCTTCCATTTGTTTTATTTCCTGATTTCAAAAGTTATTGTCTTGCACGCTGAAAGCTATTGTTTTGAATCGCAAAAGTTATCCTTTTAGGATGCAAAAGGATAACTTTTGCAGTGCATTTTGCAACATATTGATTTACAAGATGTTATAAACAGCATTCCGAAAACGATTTTTTATATTCGGCATATATGCCATTCTGCCTTATTGAACAATAGTTGCTGTGGGATAATCGAAGCATGGGTTTTAACAAATGATATGCGTACTTGACAACGTTCATACAAAAAATGAAGCATGCTAGAAATACTTTTCTTATTGCAAAAGCATTAAAATTCCGATATTTTTTCAGATAAAAGCAAAATATTTCAAAAACTTATGCTATTTTTGCATACAGTTAGTTTCAAGGCAAATGAGCGAATTAAAAGAGAAGACTATCGACATTGACAAAATACTGAAAGGCAAAATGGGAGAAAAGACGAGATATGTTCCGTCCTTTCTCACTAATTGGCTGAAACACATAATACATCAGGAAGAGGTCAACGGCTTTCTTTGGGACAACCGAAACAAAGAAGGTGTGGAATGGCTTGAAAGCTGTATGAAATACCTTGATATAACTCTTGATTTGAAAGGAAGCGAAAATCTGCCTCCGAAAGATGACGGAAAACTTTATACATTCGTGTCAAATCATCCGCTCGGAGGTATCGACGGGGTAGCGTTGGGAGCAATAATAGGCAGACACTACAACGGAAAAATAAAATATTTGGTTAATGATTTGCTTATGAATCTGCCCGGTCTTGCACCCCTTTGCATACCTATAAACAAGACAGGAAGCAAAGGTCGCAACTTTCCTGCAATGGTAGAGGCTTGTTTCAACAGCGAAAATCACGTGATAATGTTTCCCGCCGGACTCTGTTCAAGAAAGGTTAACGGAAGCATAAACGATTTGGAATGGAAGAAAACATTCATAACAAAAAGCATCGAAACGCATCGTGATATAATACCGATACACTTCGGAGGACAAAACTCGGAGTTCTTCTACCGCCTTGCCAATATATGCAAAACACTCAATATCAAATTCAACATAGCAATGCTTTTCCTCGTTGACGAGATGTACAAGAACGTCCATAAGACATTCAGGATATCCTTCGGAAAGCCGATAGCATGGCAGACATTGGACAAGAGCAGAACGCATACCGAGTGGGCGAAATACGTAAGGGACAGAGTGTACGAACTTTAAACCGAACATACAATAAGGCAAACCAAAGTTTTTGACAGATGGAACAAGAAACAATTAAACCAATCAGCGTAGAGTTGCTTAAAAGTGAACTCACAAGAGACAAGCAACTGCGTATGACTAACAAAAGTCATAACGAGATATACATCATCACTGCGCACAATTCACCTAATGTCATGAACGAGATTGGGCGTCTTCGTGAGATTGCATTCCGCAACGCCGGAGGCGGAACAGGAAAGCCTCTTGACATCGATGAGTTTGATACTTGCGAGAATTGCTATAAACAACTCATTGTATGGAATCCCGAAGCAGAAGAGATTATCGGCGGTTACAGATATCTGTTGGGCAACGAATGGGATCTTGATGAATGCGGACAACCTAAGCTTGCAACGTCTCATATGTTCCATTTCTCTGATAAATTCCTGAAAGATTACATGCCTTACACGGTAGAATTGGGACGCTCTTTCGTTGCTTTGGAATATCAGAACGCACGTAAGAACAACAAAAGCATCTTCGCACTGGACAATCTTTGGGACGGACTCGGTGCACTTACGGTTATCAATCCCGGTCTTAAATACTTCTTCGGGAAGATGACTATGTATCCGTCTTACATCAGACGAGGACGCGATATGATTTTGTATTTCCTGAAAAAACATTTCGACGACAGGGATAAACTTATCGTCCCGATGAATCCGTTGAAGATAGAAACCGACGAAAAAGAACTGCAACAGCTCTTCTGCAAGGATGATTTCAAGGAAGATTATCGCATACTCAACAGAGAGATAAGGCAGCTGGGATATAACATTCCGCCGCTTGTGAACGCATACATGGGATTGAGTCCGACGATGAAACTGTTCGGAACGGCTATAAACGACGGCTTCGGCGAGGTGGAAGAGACTGGAATTCTTATTGCCGTTGACGAGATATTGGAGGAGAAACGCGTGCGTCATATCGACAGTTTCATAAAAGAACATCCCGAAGCTCTTAAAATAACAAGCGGAGCAAACAAAGTTATTTACAAGGAAAAAGATAATGTCTGATTTTCCTTTTCATACATAAAAGACATACGGCGTTGCGTAAATCGCATTAAAAAGAAGTAGAAAACCTCGTTCAGAGAGGTGCAAAGGTGCATTGATTACGCAGTTCTGCCGCCGCTTCATAATACGTAAGAATGAACAGTAACACGTATTATGAACCGATGATTAAACTTTATTTATTTTTCAAATAATAATACAAAACAGATAAGCGGAATGGAAATATGTTCCTAAATTTGCACGCAGAAAAAGAAAAATAAATGAGAAGACTTATCATAATCATACTTTCGGTTGTCGCAATCTCTGCAAATGCGCAACGTGGTTCATCGCTGAAAGACCTCAACAAGCATAAAGAAGGATGGGTAGGAACATGGGCTACCGCTCCGCAAGTGCCGCAAGGAAACTTCATGCCTTACAACAACGATATGTCAAACCGTTCGGTGCGCCAGATTGTGAAAGTGTCGATAGGGGGCGATATAATAAGGTTGCAGATATCGAACGAGATGAGCAAAGAACCGCTCGAAATAAAATCAATTTACATTGCAACTGCAAAAGACTCGTTTCATATAGACGGCAAGACTGCAAAATATCTCAACTTTTCCGGTAAAAGGGCTGTAAGCATCGCTCCCGGAAAGGCTGTTTTCTCCGATGCGTTGAGGTTTCGACTGTCGTCTTTGCAAAGTCTGGCTATAACGATAAACTATCTGAAAGCTCCGAAGAAACCTACCGTACACATGGGTTCGCGCACAACAAGCTACATTATGCGAGGTTCGACATCGCCCGGAACAGATTTCAAGACCTCATTCAGAGATGATCACTGGTTCAATATATCCGCAATAGATGTATATGACAAACAGTCTGAAAGCATAGCAATATTGGGAAACTCTATCACAGACGGCAAAAACAGCACCACTAATCGGCAAAACCGATGGCCCGATATTATGTCGGACGAGCTTAATAACGCTCTCGCAAACATCAATTCAGATGCAGTAAAGAACGGAAAAACAACGCAAAACAACTCTGAAAATCAACAATCTTTCGGCATTCTCAATCTCGGAATAGGTGCAAACTGCGTGCTTTCCACATACATAGGAATGCCCGGCATAGAGCGTTTCGACAGAGATATTCTTGCGCAAAGAGGTATTAAACACATCATTATCTTTGAAGGCATAAACGATTTGGGACGAAGCAAGGACGCAACAGCCACTGCATTGCAGCTGATAGAGGCTTACAGAAACTTCATAAGCAAGGCGCATGCAAGGAAGATAAAGATATACGGGGCAACGATAATGCCGATGAAGCACAGCGGTTATTACAGTGCAAACCACGAAAAAGGCAGACAAATGGTAAACGAATGGATAAGAACGAGCGGCGAGTTTGACGGAGTTATAGACTTCGACGAGTTTATGCGCGACCCGTTCGACAAAGAATCGCTGCGCCCTTCATGGCAAAGCGACTGGCTTCACCCTAACCCCGAAGGCTACAAACAAATGGGGGAATATGCCGCAAAGAGATTTTTGGAAATGAAATGACAACCTTTCCGAAATGCAGGAAAAGCGTAACTCCTACTTATTAAATTTGAAACAATGCAGCTTTTATATGCCGCCAGCTCTACGTTTTCGGCGTGTTTGAATATTTTGTACAACGCTGCAACATACATAATCGATGCAAACAAGACCGCAATTTGTATCGTCTTGAAAATCAAGACATTAAGAAGTACGTTTCAAAAGCTATCCTTTTACATTGCAAAAGTTATTGTTTTGCATGCTGAAAGGATAGCTTTTGCGATGCAAAACAATAACTTTTGAAACGTAGTTTGCAACGTCCTGGTTTTCAATACTATTCAAAACTGAAATTCATACAGCTGATTAAGCATGTTGAAATGTCATGTAATGTATTCTGCAAACTACAAACAAAGAACTGCCGATATATAAAATCTATCTTATATTAAAACGATTTCATAGGGTCAGCGTTAAACAATTGTAGCAAACAAGTGTTACATTTCGTTTAAAAATGGATAAATAACGCTTTATACGTATATTAATACGGATGTATTTTGCAATGCAAAGATTGCAAAGAAAGCCATTTTATTTAATATGAATGTAAAAGATGTTAACGAACGGAAATATAAACTATTTATGTGCGATAAAATCAAATATCCTCGAAAATAAGAAAGTTTTATTTTGCCAGTTCAATAATTATTTATAACCTTTGCAAATACTAATACACATAATACTAAATAAAAATGCATTGTTATGGCAGAAGAATTAGACGTTAAGGAATTAGAACAGGTGGTCGTAAGATTCTCCGGTGACTCCGGCGATGGAATGCAACTTGCCGGTACTATCTTCTCAACTGTATCCGCTACTGTTGGTAACGGTATTTCAACTTTCCCCGATTATCCGGCTGATATACGTGCTCCGCAAGGGTCTCTTACAGGTGTTTCGGGGTTTCAGATTCATATAGGCGAGGGTAAAGTTTATACTCCCGGCGATGAATGCGACGTGCTTGTTGCAATGAATGCAGCTGCACTTAAAACACAGTATAAGTACGCCAAACCACAAGCTACAATCATTATCGACACAGACAGCTTTGGACCTAACGATTTGAAAAAAGCCAATTTCAAGACTGAGGATTATCTTGCTGAGATGGGAATCGACAGCGATCGCGTCGTGGCTTGTCCTATAACAAAGATGGTTAAGGATTGTCTTGCAGACACAGGTATGGACAATAAGTCGATGCTTAAATGCCGAAACATGTTCGCTTTGGGCATTGTCTGCTGGCTGTTCAATCGCGATTTGAGTATTGTTGCAAACTTCCTGCGCAAGAAATTCGCAAAAAAACCGGACATTGCAGAATGTAATATAAAGGTGGTAAATGCAGGTTTCGACTACGGGCACAATGTTCACGCCTCTGTTCCGGCAACATACAGGATAGAGTCTAAAACAAAAGAGAAAGGTCGTTATATGGACATCACCGGCAATAAAGCCACTGCTTACGGTCTGATAGCAGCAGCAGAGAAAGCCGGATTGAAGCTTTATCTCGGCTCATATCCCATAACACCCGCTACCGATATATTGCACGAGCTTGCCAAACACAAGAGTTGCGGAGTGATAACGGTGCAGTGTGAGGATGAAATTTCAGGTTGCGCAAGTGCAATCGGAGCTTCTTTCGCAGGCGCATTGGCATGCACTTCCACCTCCGGACCGGGCATTTGTCTTAAATCGGAGGCTATGAATCTTGCGGTAATTGATGAACTTCCGCTCGTAATAATAGATGTTCAGCGTGGCGGTCCTTCAACAGGACTACCCACAAAGAGTGAACAAACCGACTTGTTACAAGCTCTATACGGACGCAACGGAGAGTCTCCGATGCCTGTTATAGCTGCAACAAGCCCTACAAATTGCTTCGATGCTGCTTACAAAGCTGCCAAGACAGCACTCGAAAACATGACACCTGTCATACTGCTCACTGATGCTTTCATTGCAAACGGGTCTGCCGCATGGCGTCTTCCCGATATAAACGAATTGCCGGAGATACGTCCTCACTTCGCAACACCTGAGATGAAAAACAACTATACGCCTTATCTGCGTGACGAAAACACAAAGGCTCGCTATTGGGCTATACCCGGACAAGAAGGTTATACGCACATTATCGGAGGATTGGAGAAAGACAGTAGCACCGGAGCAATATCGACAGAGCCCGACAATCACGATGAAATGTGCCGTTTAAGAGCAGAGAAAGTGGCTCGAATACCAGTACCTGACGTTGAAGTTATGGGTGATAAGGATGATGCAGAATTGCTCATCGTCGGTTTCGGAAGCACCTACGGACATCTTTATTCTACTATGGTTAGACTGCGCAATAAAGGTTACAAGGTGGCACTGGCACAATTCATGTACATTAATCCGCTGCCTAAGAATACGCAGGAGATAATGAAAAAGTACAAGAAAACGGTTGTCGCAGAGCAGAACTTAGGTCAGTTTGCATCTTATCTGCGTGCGAAAGTCGATGGATTTGTACCTTATCAATACAACGAAGTGAAAGGTCAGCCTTTCAAAGTTAGCGAATTGGAAAAAGCATTTGAAGAGATATTGAAGAAGTGAAACATTAGTTTGAGTTCCTTGTCACAATCCGATTGCCGAGCGATGACAAACAAGAAACGTCGCAGAAGTGCAACAGGGATAAGGCAAAACTCATAAACTTAAAAAATTCAAACAACAATGGAATACACTGCACAAGATTATAAAAAAGGACTACCGCGTTGGTGTCCCGGTTGCGGAGACCATTTCTTCTTGGCCTCTCTGCACAAAGCTATGGCTGAAATAGGCGTCGCTCCACACGAGACAGCAGTAATATCAGGTATCGGATGTTCAAGTCGTCTGCCTTATTACGTCAACACCTATGCCATGCAAACCATTCACGGACGTGCCGCTTCGATAGCAACGGGGGCGAAAGTTGTCAATCCCGAGCTTACAGTATGGCAGGTAAGCGGAGACGGAGACGGTCTCGCAATAGGCGGAAACCATTTCATACACGCGATGCGACGCAAAATTGACATTAACATTATAATGCTCAACAACCGCATCTACGGTCTTACCAAAGGACAATACTCACCCACTTCGCCTCGCGGATTTGTAT
>CALGRN010000330.1 GCA_937880835.1 uncultured Prevotella sp.
AGCAGGAGCTTATGGTATTCAAGGTAAGGGAGCAATTCTCGTTGAAAAAATAGATGGTGACTACAATAATGTTGTTGGGTTGCCTTTAACCAAAGTTTATTCCATTTTGAAGAACTTGGGAGCAGTATAATTTGCTTTATGAAACTCATAGGGACGATGAACAGTTAGTCGGTCCCGTAAATAATTTAAAGAACTTGCCTTTAGAAGATCGTCCTCGCGAGAAAATGGCGAGGTTTGGAGCTAGTGCGTTAAGTGATGCCGAACTAATGGCAGTGCTTTTACGTACTGGGACTAAAGAGCAAAGTGTGTTGAGCCTTAGCCAGGATTTGACAAAAAATGGCAAGCTTTACAAGGAATTAGCCGGTGTTACTCAGTTAGAAGAGCTCACTCAGTTCAAAGGGCTTGGTCAAGCGAAAGCAGCAACTGTTTTAGCTGCCCTTGAATTAGGAAGACGCATTGCTACGGCAGGAACATTGGAGAAACTCAAATTGAATTCTCCTAAAGCTTGTGCTCAATACTTAATGAATAGGCTTAGATATGCAAAAAAAGAAATGTTCTGTGTTATCTTGTTGGATGGCAAGAATATGTTTCTTGATTTTAAAGTTATTAGCGAAGGCGTTTTGAACCAAGTGACCGTTCACCCTCGCGAAGTTTTTGCTCCTGCTATTTTGGGACATGCTTCTAAAATAGTTGTAGCACATAATCATCCTAGTGGAGACCCAAAACCAAGCAACGAGGATAATGCTTTAACAAAAACGCTTTTCCTTGCTGGTAAGACTTTGGGTATTGATTTAGCAGATCACATCGTAATTGGTGATGGAATATGCAAACAATAAAAAAAAGCCTTTTTATTATTGTTATTACATAATAATTTTATATATTTGCACCTAAATACTAATATGTTAATAACGTTATAAATGTTATATATATCAATACCCGAAGACAAGGTGAGAACGGTTGTCTTCAACCTTGCATTAGAAGAATATGTAGCACGCAATATGGACGAAGAGGATTGTTTCAGAATGTGGCAGGTAGAACCTTCCGTAATATTCGGACGCAATCAGCTTATAGAGAATGAAATAAATCTTGAATTCTGTCGCGAACATGATATAAAAGCATACAGACGCAAAAGCGGTGGCGGATGCGTATATGCGGACATGAGCAACGTAATGTTCTCATATATAACAAAAGATGACAACGTGAATTTCACGTTCAACCGTTATTTGAGCATGGTTGTGGATATGCTTCGCAAACTGGATGTGGACGCTTCGCAAAGCGGGCGTAACGACATAATGATAGGCGACAGAAAAGTATCGGGGAATGCTTTCTACCGTATTCCGGGAAGAAACATCATACACGGTACAATGCTGTATGATACGGATATGGAAAACATGGTGGGAAGTATAACACCCTCCGATGAAAAGTTGCTGAGCAAAGGAGTGCAAAGCGTAAGACAGCGTATAGCCCTTCTGAAAGACTATATCTCTATTGACATAAACGAGTTTAAACAATTCGTAAGAAAGAATATGTGCGACAGAGAGATTTGTCTCACAGAAAACGACGTAAAGGAAGTAGAGAAAATAGAACAGGAATATCTCTCACCCGAATTCATCTACGGCAACAACCCGAAGTACACTATAACATACAAGAAGAGAATAGAAGGCGTCGGAGAACTCGAACTTCGTATGGAACTCAAAAACGGAGTTATAAAAGGAGTAAACATTATGGGTGATTACTTTCTTATAGGAGACATAGACAACAAACTGTTGAAGCCTTTGAAGAACGTCAAATTGGAAAGAGAATCACTTAATGCGGTTGTTCCCGACAATACAGATGAGATAATCCTGAATCTGAAAAAAGAAGATTTCATAAGAACACTTTTGAATGAATAAAAATAAACAACAATCTTAAATAATTAAAATATAAAGTATCATGGAGAATAAAAAGACATGTCTTTATGACAAGCATGTAGCACTTGGCGCATTGATACAGCCTTTCGGAGGTTTCGACATGCCAATTCAGTACACGTCAATCATTGAAGAACACAATGCCGTAAGACATAATTGCGGCGTTTTCGACGTTTCACACATGGGCGAGGTTATAATAACCGGCAAGGATGCAGAGAAGTATGTAAACTACATTTTCACCAACGATATTGCCAATGCTCCCGTAAACAAGATCTTCTACGGAATGATGTTGTATCCCGACGGAGGAACGGTTGACGATCTTCTCGTTTACAAAATGGGCGAAAACAAATTCTTCCTCGTTCCCAATGCTGCAAACATCGAGAAGGATGTGGAATGGATTATGAAGAATGCAGAAGGCTTCGATGTAGAAATAAACCATTGTTCTGAGAACTACGGAGAACTCGCCGTGCAGGGACCGGAAGCGGAAACGGTATTGGAAGAGGTTCTAAACATACCATGCAAAGACTTGGTATTCTATACTTGCAAGACAATAATGGACGGAGATAAGGAAGTTATTGTCAGCCGTACAGGATATACCGGCGAAGACGGTTTTGAGATTTACGGAAGCCACGACTTCATTCGTGCACAGTGGGACAAACTCATTGAGAGCGGACGTTGCAAACCTTGTGGTCTCGGATGTCGTGATACGTTGCGTTTCGAAGTAGGACTTCCTCTTTATGGAGATGAACTTTCAAAAGACATCTCGCCTGTAATGGCAGGATTGAGCATGTTCTGCAAATTAGAAAAAGAAGATTTCATAGGTAAAGAAGCAATAGCGAAGCAAAAGGCAGAAGGCGTTGCTCAGAAAGTGGTAGGACTCGAACTTAAAGACAAGGCAGTTCCTCGCCATGGATATGCAGTTATGAAAGACGGCAACAAGATAGGTGAAATAACAACAGGTTATCAGTCTATCTCCGTAGGCAAGAGCCTTGCTTTTGCACTCATTGACACCGCTTATGCAAAATTGGATACAGAGGTAGAAGTGCAAATACGTAAGAAAACATTCCCTGCCGTTGTGGTAAAGAAAAGATTCTATCAGAAAAGTTACAAGAAAGATTAAACTTAACAATTAAACAAATTAATATATTAGAACTATGGCAAAATTTATTGAAGGACTCTATTATTCAGAGTCACATGAGTATGTTCGCGTTGAAGGAGATTTCGCTTATATCGGTATCACCGACTACGCACAAAACGCATTGGGCAACGTTGTATATGTTGACATGCCCGAAGTTGACGATGAAATCGAAGCAGACGAAGATTTCGGCGCAGTTGAAAGCGTTAAGGCTGCAAGCGATTTGACATCACCTGTATCTGGAAAGGTTGTCGAAATAAACGAAGAACTTGAAGATACACCGGAACTTATCAACAAAGATGCCTTTGAAAACTGGATTATCAAAGTTGAGTTGACAGATAAGTCAGAGCTTGACTCTCTGATGGATGCAAAGGCTTACGAAGAGTTCTGTGCAAATCAACATTAAAAACAAAGTCCCTCTCTCATTGATTGAGAGAGGAGATTTATTTATCAATTCAAACCAAAACAAATAAATGCAATATAAATATTTTCCTCATACAGAAGATGATATAAAAAAGATGTTGCAGCGAGTTGGTGTCAACTCATTGGAAGAACTGTACTCTGAAATTCCGGAAAACATACGCTTCAAAGGCGAATATGATTTGCCTGAGGCAATGACGGAATTGGAAGTACGCAATTTCTTCAATAAGTTAGGTGCTAAAAACAAGCAACTATCAATCTTCGCAGGTGCAGGAGTGTATGATCATTATACACCATCAATTGTGCCTAACTTGGTTGAACGCTCTGAATTTTTAACGAGCTATACTCCCTATCAAGCAGAGATTTCACAAGGAACTCTACACTATATATTTGAGTTTCAAAGCATGATGGCAGAACTTACGGGTATGGAAATATCCAATGCTTCTATGTATGACGGTTCAACAGCAACCGCAGAAGCAGTCATGTTGGCTGATGCTTCTTCAAAGAAAGCAAATAAAGTTCTTGTTTCAGCAACGGTAGATCCCAAAATTCTGCGCGTTGTAATGACTTATGCACATTATAATAATATTGAAATAGAACTAATTGAAGAGAAAGACGGAGTTACAAACGTAGAGGATATGAACAGCAAATTGACGGCAGGAGGTATTGCCGGAGTTGTTGTTCAACAACCAAACTACTATGGTATTGTTGAAGATTACACCGGCTTTGCCGACAAAATCCATGACAATAAAGCCATATTTATAATGAACTCGGTAGCATCTGATCTTGCTTTACTTAAAACACCCGGCGAATGGGGAGCAGATATTGCTGTCGGAGACGGACAGTCCCTGGGTATTCCAGTATCCTTTGGAGGTTCTTACGTAGGATATATGTGCTGCAACGAAAAATTGATAAGAAAGATACCGGGACGCATAGTAGGAAAGACTTTGGACAGTAACGGACAACGTGCGTTTGTACTTACGCTTCAAGCAAGAGAGCAACACATTCGCCGTCAAAAAGCAACTTCTAACATTTGTTCTAACCAAAGTCTCATGGCTTTATTCGTAACGATATACATGAGCCTTATGGGTAAGGAAGGTTTGAAAGAAGTTGCGAACCTATCTTATGCAGGAGCACATTATCTTTGCGATGAACTTACAAAGACAGGTAAGTTCCGTCTTGCTTTCGATAAACCGTTCTTCAATGAATTCTGTGTACATTATGATGGAAACATCGATGCTTTGCAGAAACATTTTATAGCTAATGGAATATTGGGAGGCGTTAAAGTTGGCGAAGACAAGATAATGTTCGCAGTAACAGAAAAGCGCACAAAAGAAGAGATTGACAAACTTGTTGAATTAGCAAAGGAGGACGTAAGATGAACAATAAACTATATGGCAACCTGATATTCGAGTTGTCTCATCCGGGACGTAAAGGCTATTCTCTGCCTTCAAATAAGTTCGGCAATTATTCTGTTCCAAAAGAAATGCGAAGAGAAAATGATGCAGAATTGCCCGAATGTGATGAGCTTACAGTCGTACGTCACTATACAAATCATAGCGAAAACAATTTTGGTGTTAACAATGGCTTCTATCCCCTCGGAAGTTGTACAATGAAGTACAACCCCATTATAAACGAGGAAATAGCGGCGATGCCTGATTTTATCAACCTGCATCCTATGCAACCGTTAGAGACTTGTCAAGGTGCTCTTGAAGTATATTACAACCTTCAAAAGTCTCTTGCGTCATTGTCAGGTTTAAGCGAATTTACTTTAAATCCTTATGCAGGTGCACATGGCGAGCTCACAGGACTCATGATTATACGCGCTTATCATGAAAGCAGAAACGACAGTAAGCGTACAAAGGTGATTGTTCCTGACTCTGCTCACGGCACAAACCCTGCTTCTGCGGCAGTATGCGGATTGGATGTGGTAGAAGTTAAGAGTACAGAAGACGGACTTGTCTGTGTAGAAAACCTCAAAGAACTGCTTGATGACACCGTTGCTGCGATAATGCTTACCAATCCAAACACACTCGGTTTGTTTGAGAAAGAAATACCGGAGATTGCTAAACTGGTACACGATTGTGGTGGTTTGCTTTATTATGACGGAGCAAACTTTAACCCATTGCTTGGTGCTGCACGTCCCGGCGACATGGGATTTGATGTGATGCACATCAATCTTCATAAGACTTTCTCTACTCCTCACGGTGGTGGTGGACCCGGAGATGGTCCTGTCGGAGTGAGAAAAGGATTGGAACAATTCCTTCCCCATCCACGTGTCATAAAAGAAGGTGATAGTTTTTCTATCGACAAGAACGAGTCCAGAATATCTGTTAGTGAGTTTTTCGGCAACTTTACAGTACTTCTCAGAGCCTACACATATATCTTGACATTGGGCAAGGAGAATGTAAAGATGGTTGGTCCGCTTGCTACTTTGAATGCCAACTATATCAAAGAATCATTGAAAGATGATTATTATCTGCCGATAGATGGACTCTGCAAGCATGAGTTTGTATTCGACGGACTTAAAGACAAGAGCACCGGAGTAACCACAATGGACGTTGCCAAGCGTCTGCTTGACTATGGTTATCATGCTCCTACCATCTATTTCCCTCTCCTATTCCACGAGGCTATGATGATTGAACCTACCGAGAATGAGAGCATTGAAACCATTGACGGCTTCATAGATGTTATGCACAAGATTGCGAAAGAAGCTAAGGAAAATCCTGAGATAGTCAAGTCTGCACCTCACAACACACCTATCGGACGTGTCGATGACGTTCTTGCAGCTAAACATCCTATATTAACGTATCGTCAACTTAAAAATGACAAAGACTGATCTTTTAATTATCGGCAGCGGTCCCGGCGGTTACAGAACAGCCGAGTACGCTGCCAATAATGGCTTGAAAGTCATTATAATAGAGAAGAACGAAGCTGGCGGAACATGTCTTAACTGCGGTTGCATACCCACAAAGACATTTTGCCATTATGCCGACATAGTAGAAGCTCAGCGTCAGGAATCTGAAATTCTCGGTTCAAAAGAAAGTGCAATAAATTTCGGAGCTATTGCAGAACGCAAACGTCAGGTGGTAGAACAGCTCCGAAATGGCGTAGAAGCACTTATGAGCGCACCGGGAATAACATTTATAAAAGGTGAAGCGAAGTTCAAAGACAGCAAAACCGTTATTGTAGGAGAAGAAGAATATACTGCCGACAATATAATAATTGCCACCGGTTCACACTCAAAGATGCCACCGGTAGAAATGCCGCAGTCACCAAGGCTCATGACTTCGACAGAACTGTTGGATATCAACTACATTCCAAAACGTCTCTGCATAATCGGTGCAGGCGTAATAGGAATGGAGTTCGCAAGCGCATTTGCGAGTTTCGGAAGCGAAGTTACAGTGGTGGAATTTCTTAAAGAATGCCTGCCGACTCTCGACAGCGACATAGCGAAACGCCTTCGTAAGACTATCGAAAAACGAGATGTGAATTTCTATCTGCAATCTGCCGTAAAGTCGATAAGCGAAAACGGAGACTCTCTTAAAATAACTTTCGACAAGAAAGGCAAGGAGCAAGAGATAGAAGCAGATGTGGTTCTGATTGCTACCGGACGCGCAGCAAACGTCGAAGGACTTGAACTTGAAAATGCAGGAATAAATGTAAGCCGTATCGGAATAGACGTGAACGATGACATGCAGACAAACGTTGACAATGTATATGCAATCGGAGATGTCAACGCCCGTATGATGCTTGCCCATGCAGCTACATTTCAAGGACTTCGAGTTGTTAACAAGATACTTGGCAAGAAAGATACCATACGCCTTGACATCATGCCTTCTGCAATATTCACTAATCCCGAAGCAGCAAGCGTGGGACTTACAGAAGACCAATGCAAGGAACAAGGTATCGATTTCATTTGCAAGAAAGGCTATTACCGTTCCAACGGAAAGGCTTTGGCAATGAACGAGACAGAGGGCATGGTAAAACTGCTGTCAAACGCTGACGGCAAGATTCTCGGATGTCATATCTACGGTTCTCATGCTTCAGACCTTGTTCAGGAAGTTGCCGCAATGATGAATACGGATGCCACAGTGTACCAGTTGCGCGACACCGTACATACTCATCCTACACTCGAAGAGATTTTGCAAACAACAGCAGAACAATTCTGAGAATAATAAATACATCAGGATTTAAATATAAAAAGCAGATCTGCAAGAGGACAATTTTGTCTTTTTCAGGTCTGCTTTTTATATATAGTTTCTTACAGAAAAGAAGTTTTATTGTATTAAATAACGTGAGTTCGACGAATTAATTTACAAACAAGATGTTTTTTATATCCCTAAACAGTTATTTGTTTAAAGTTTGTCAGAATACATTGCAT
>CALGRN010000331.1 GCA_937880835.1 uncultured Prevotella sp.
GTATTTCCTGTCGGAAGTTCCCACCCTGCATGGGCTGCATGGCAAACACGGTTATCCGCTTATTGTCATCATCTGCATATTTCAGAGTGTTTCTGATATTGTCGTAAAGTCCTTCTTTGTCGGCATCGGGTATAATCATTACCCTTCGCACTGCTTTCTGACTGCACACCGTGCGCAATATCTCTATGAAGAATTCGTCTTCATCTACCATTTCTTCTACAAGGAAAGAGCTTATTATAAACTCTCCAAGATTGTCTTTGAATGCCTTTCCGTTAAGGTCTTTATCATAGTCGGAAGGAGTGAAGTTCTCCATTTTCCCGTTCTTCTTTCTGTGAACAAGCACCACCTGCGTTTGGTTTTCGCCCTCTCTTACACCTCCGTCGAGAGCGATACAGTCTATCCAACGCGCCATGTCTGCCTGCGGAATGCGACGCCCTATCATGCGTTCAAAGTTGACAATCAGGTTGAATGCCACTCCGTCTATGTAATCGCCATCGGCAATTATAACATTTTCGCTCCATTTGATGTTGTCATTCATAGGCACAAAGGTAGTGCAAATTGGTTGAAATCCAAAATAAATCATGTTTTATTTTTATTAATTCCGACAACCGTACATACATCCGAAACACCTTATATTATATAACGCCAACATGCGCAAATATGCCTTACATATATCAATCGTAAATAAAAACGACATTGAAAGTTGGCTGAATGAAAAGTTTTGTGTATATTTGTGAAATCTAACAATAATGTTTATGGCATTCAAGATACACCATAATACGTTGTTCAGGCTCATATCCGGTCTTGTTCTGGTTGTATTCATACCGGGACTTTTGTTTCTTGCTGCATTGCCTTTTTCCGACTGGCGCATTGCATTATGCATTTCTCTTGTTTTCATTCTCTTCGTTGCCTACGGCTCTTTCTTCGGTTGGCGGCGCATAATAGTAAAGCGCGCCACGTGCAGTTCGTCTCTTCTGCCGGAAGAATTTGAGGGCTATCGCATTCTGCAACTGTCTGACATACACATCGGAACATTCCTTCGCAACCCCTCGTTCATAGACAAACTCGTGGCAAAGGTAAACGACGAGAATGCCGATTTGATAGTTTTCACGGGCGATTTGGTAAATGTCGGAGCAGACGAAGTTATCCCCTTCATGGGCAAATTGAATAAGATAAAGGCTTCTGACGGAATATTTTCGATAATGGGAAATCACGATTATTGCGAATACGGTAAGGATAATTCCGCACGAAACATAAAGCGTCATCAGACCATTCTGCATTATATCGAGAGTAAAATAGGCTGGCGTCTGCTTATGAACGAGCATGTAATGCTGACTCGCGGTTCAGCTTCCATCGCCCTGATTGGTGTGGAAAACATAGGAAAACCGCCGTTCAATACCTACGGCAACTTGCCGAAGGCAATGAAAGGTCTGCCCTACGGAATGTTCAAAGTGCTGTTAAGCCACGACCCTACGCATTGGCGCAGAGGCGTGTTGCATAAAACCGACATCGCACTTACGCTTAGCGGACACACTCATGCAGGGCAAATAAAGATTGGAAAGTTTTCTCCTGCCAAGTGGGCATATAACGAATGGGGCGGCAAATACGTCGAGGGAGGTTCTATGCTCTATGTTTCTTTGGGCATCGGAGGTGCAGTTCCGTTCCGTTTTGGAGCTTGGCCCGAGATTAACGTCATAACTCTGACACGCAATTCGTAAAAATATCACACAGAATTAATAAAATTCCTTCTTCTCAAACGTATCACCTAACAGTGCTCCTACCCTTGCATGAGCACTGCATCCACAATATAATAAAGGGCATTTTGCACCACTCTTTTCACGTCACACTTATATCTTTGTATATCAGCACATTACAAACAGCGTTTCAAAAGTTATTGTTTTGCACTCCAAAAGGATAACTTTCAGCATGCAAAAGCTATTGTTTTGTATTACGAAAACAATCCTTTCGCATTGCAACTTTAAAACAGTGTTTTTATTGTTCGGCTTGATGTTGAGGTTCTATTATTTATAAATACTGTCTGCTATGGGCATACTAGTTATATCATAAACGAAGAATGCTCCGCTTTCAAAATGTATGAAAGCGGAGCATTACATATAATAGAAATATCAAAGTTGCGGTAAATGGTGTCTGCCTTTAAACAAACTGTCTTATAATATCTTCGCGACTGCCGGGAAGCATGTCAACTATGGGTATTTCAATCATGGTATAACATCCGGGTTGAAGACGCATTCCGGCACGCGCAACATTTACCAATACCTGCCCGGTAAGTGCAGGATTGTTTATACTCATGTTAAATTCGAGACGTTGGTTTTGTGTTGTTCCGGAGACACCTTTACGCACCAAGTTTACACCATGCCCCATATCGCGCAGCTCCTCTACTGATGATACTTGAAAAACGTGTGTCTCATCGTGTGCAAAATAAGGGTCTTCTTTTATAGCCTTAGTAACTTTGTCGAGATTAGTTCCTTCTTCAAGCTCTACATAAACCATTCTGCGATGAAGTCCTTCGCCTTTCGGTATGGTCATAGAGAGTGCATCCTTCACTCCGTCTTTGCTGCGGACGCACACGCTGTGTCCCATACTCATGCCCGGACCGAAGTTAGTATATGACAGTCCTTTTGGTGTAAGACTCTGCATGAGTGTGCGGACTATCGAGTCAGAACCCGGATCCCAACCTGCCGCAATCACCGAAACGGCATTGTGCTTCTTGCATATAGGCATCAGCTCGGCACGATAATCTACTATTCCCGTGTGTATGTCGTAGCTGTCAACGGTGTTTATTCCGAGCGGAAGTATCTGCTTTGCATATTCGGGACAGGTTCTTGTGGGTGCTGAAAGTATAGCCACGTCAACGTCTTTCAGTTCCCGAATGTCTTTCACAACTTCATATTGAGAGATTGCCTGCGGTTTATTCTCAGCACCGTTCCTGCGTACTATTCCTGCTATTTCAAAATCATCGGCGGCTTCAAGTGCTTGCACCGTGTAGCGTCCGATATTGCCGTAGCCCACTACGGCAGCTCTAATCTTTTTCATATACCTTAATATATAATTATTAAACTGACATTTTTATGATTGCAAAAATACATAATTAGATTTTAATACATGTAGTTTTGAACATTTTTTATATCTGTCTTACGGCGTTATCTGCTATTATATATAAGGTGATAAGGCTATAAACAAACTTGACAGGCTTACCAAAACCACTGCAATAATCTCTACGGTGCGGTTTATTTTCACGGCTTTCAGCATATCATCGTAATTTAATGCCCGGTCGTCTGTTCCTATATAAGGCTTGTGGAAATACTCTCCGAAATAATAATGAGAACCTCCGAAACGGCATTTAAGTATTCCGGCAAGAGCCGCTTCGGGATAACCGCTGTTGGGACTGGCATGCTTTCTTCCGTATTTAGCAACGAATCCGGAAAGTTGCGGCTTTCCTGCTGCCATGATCATCAGTAACGCCGTGATGCGCGCAGGTATGTAATTGAACACGTCGTCCATACGTGCGGCAAAACATCCGAAGTCTTTATAGCGTTCGGTACGGTAGCCAATCATCGAATCGAGCGTGTTTATCATCTTATAAGCGAGCATGCCGGGAAGTCCGAGAACGGCAAACCAGAATATCGGGGCAATAACTCCGTCGCTCAGATTTTCTGCCAATGTTTCAAGTGCAGCAGTACGAACATCCTGCGCCGAAAGCTCTGATGTGTCGCGTCCTACTATCCTTGACACTTGCATACGTCCGCTTTCAAGCGATTTGTCCAATGCCTTGAACACGTCTCTCACTTCTTTTATAAGTGTAGAACCTGCGAGACAGAAGAACACGAGGATTACTTCAAACGCCAAGACGAGCCATTCCGACCACTTGCCAAGCAGATGTAATGCTGCATAAGCAACAAGAAAAACCGACAAAACAAGTATTGCCGACATCAAAAAGCCTTTCAGTTTACGTGCCGAACCGCGATTGAGAAGCCGCTCACCGTGTGATATAATCTTGCCGAAAAGCACAACGGGATGAGGAAGACAAGCGGGATCGCCTAACAGGAAATCAAGTATCCAACCAAGAAACAGCCTCAGCGAATGGAGAATTGCATATATCGTAATCATAATTATATGAACAACTTTCTGTCGGTTATATATTAAATAAGGTGGAAAAAGCTTTCACGAGTGCATCATTTTCATCATTTTTCTGTGTCGCTATACGTATGTAACGACTGTCAAGTCCGTTGAAATTAGAAGCATCACGTATCAATATTCCGTACTTTAAAGCAAGTATTTCCTTCAATTCGGCAGCCTTATAACGGTCTGTTCTTACAAGAAAGAAATTCGTTTGCGTATCATAAGCGCACACACCTTTTATATTATTCAACTCGTATCTTAGTCTTTGAGTCTCTGCAAGATAGCTTTTTACGTCAGGAATAGATTTATCTTCGCGTCCTACAAGATATTTTCCTGCCTCTATCGCAAGCGCATTGACCGCCCAAGGATGGCTCTGACTGCGCAGTCTTTCAATTATATGTTCGTTTGCAATAACGTATCCCAATCGCAAACCGGGTACAGAATACGCCTTAGTCATAGAATGCAGAAGTATCACATTGTCATGTTTAAGCATCTCTGACGGTTTCGGAATATCGGCGAGTGTATAATCTTCATACGATTGATCGACTATTATAAGACGTCGTTTGTCATCCATGAATTTCATATATTCATCGGTTATGACCTCTCCCGTAGGATTATTAGGATTGCAGAACCATATCAACGTTTCTTCATCTCCGCAACATTCGATGTCCGTTTCCTTATATCCGAAGATGCGACTGGCATCTTCGTATTCGCTAAAAGTAGGCTTTCGCATCGCAAAACAGGGTATTTTTGCATTTTCGCAAAAACCGTTTCTGAATGTCTGAGCAATGAGATAAACAGCCTCTGTTGCCCCATTTGTAACCATGATGCATTCCTTCGGAATTCCTCTTTGCACCGCAATCATCTCATCGAGTGCATAAGGTTCCGGCTCAGGA
>CALGRN010000332.1 GCA_937880835.1 uncultured Prevotella sp.
GAAATTCAGCGGACGTTCTATAAAATACTTCGATCCGCAGACTAATGAGAGCTATACTCCGTATGACATTGAGACATCAATAGGAGTTGACCGTATGTTCTTGTCTATATTATGCCATTCTTACGAAGAAGAGGTATTGGAGAACGGAGAGACGCGCGTTGTGCTCAAACTGCCTGCTGCTCTCGCACCAGTAAAACTATGCGTGATGCCTCTTGTGAAGAAAGACGGACTGCCGGAGAAAGCAAGAGAGATTATAGACGATTTGAAATTCCATTTCAATTGTCAATATGATGAGAAGGATACAATAGGAAAACGCTATCGCAGACAAGATGCCGTGGGCACTCCATACTGCGTAACCGTTGACTATGACACGCTGAAAGACAATATGGTGACGCTGAGATTTCGCGACACTATGAAGCAGGAAAGAGTAAACATTGCAGATTTGCGCGGTATCATAGAAGACAAAGTGAGCATCGCAAGTCTGCTCAAAAAACTACAATAAAATATGAGAAAAAGCATTTTGGCATATCTTCTTATGCTCGTTACAGTTTTATTCGGGCTTACCGCATGCAGCGAAGACGACAATAAAGAAGAAGAGTTTCCGGACTGGAAAGCTAAGAACGAGGCTTATTTTGAAAACCTGTATAACGCAACAAAGCAGAAAATAGCATCGGGAGATACAACATGGAAGATATTCAAGAGTTGGTCTAAGGCAGAGACAAAAACCGAAGAACCTACCGAATATATCATTGTACACGTTCTGAACGAAGGTTCTGGAAGCGGATATCCTTTCTACACAGACTCTGTGCGCATACATTATTCCGGGCGACTGTTGCCCTCTGTCTCTTATCCGGAAGGCTTTAACTTCGACAAATCTTGGAAAGGAGAATATAATTTAAGTACAATGACGCCACGAACAGGAGTTGTAAACGGTTTTATCGACGGCTTTACGACAGTGTTACTTAACATGCGCATAGGCGACAGATGGGAGGTTTACATGCCTCATCAGCTTGCTTATGGAAAAGAAAAGATGAGCAGCACGCATGCCATTCCGCCGTATTCGACATTGATTTTCGACATCACTCTTTCGTCTTTCTATCGCGTGGGAGCAGTAATCCCTGATTTGAAAGCGAAGGAAACAGGATGGATTGAAGAATAATAAGTAAGCTTTAAGACATTAATAACATACCTGCTTGCGCAGTTAGTGCATATAAATGTATATCAAGCAGTTACAAATCAGTTTTCAATAGTTATCCTTTTGCGTTGTAAAAGTTATGCTTTTACGATGCAAAAGGATAACTTTTATAGTGCAAAAGCAGTTGTTTTGTTTTGCAGATAAAATAATATCGTTTCAAGACATATAAAACGAGGCAGAATCTTTATTTCAATTTCAATATGCAACAGCATTTCCATTTCGTGCTTTTTCGTTGTTTTGCACTGCCTGCGATATTACTGTAATGATGCAGAAACAAAGAAATCTTCGTTCTGTTGTTGAAATTTAAAAACGAAAACAAATTCATTGTTTTATTTTGGAATTACTTTATTTTGCTGTAATTTTGCAATCTCAAACATTTATTTACAGAACTTCCGCAAGCTCATAAACTGACATGCTTATAGAGAATTTAATGCGCGGAACTTTAATTATTTATAATGAAAAATCTCTCTGATGCCGATTTGGCAAGATTGCTCGATAAAGATATTTTCCATAAAATCTCGCTTGCTGCCGACGAATTGAATGTAGAATGCTATGTGGTAGGTGGATATGTGCGCGACCTTTTTCTCGAAAGACCGTCAAACGACATTGATGTGGTGGTGGTAGGAAGCGGTATTCAGGTTGCCGATATGCTGAAAAAGAAACTCGGCAGCAAAGCTCACATATCCGTTTTTCGCAATTTCGGCACTGCACAAGTGAAATACAAGAACATGGAAATAGAATT
>CALGRN010000333.1 GCA_937880835.1 uncultured Prevotella sp.
ATCGCAGAAGTCTTTTAACAGGGTTTTTCTGTCTAACGTCTGCCTGTCTATTGTTTTCTTCCGCTTTGCGAAACGAGTTCTTTTATATTATCTGAGAATGTCTTGTCAGACATCAAATCTTCAATGCTTATGTGCATTCTGTACCGCCAATAATGTTTCGGATTCGACGGTATGTTTATTCTCTCGGCATCTTTATTATCGTTTCTTATATTCTCGTCAATAGCAAGCCAGTCCTGAACAGATAGGATACAAAGCATGGACGGACTGCACAAATGGCGATTTATTATATCTTTGGCAAGCCATCCGGGTAGTGGATGAGGAGCAGCATCGTTACGATAAAGCATCGTATTGTAATAATTCTGAGTGCGTTCCCAATCTTCATCCCACCACTGTCTTAGTGTTGGCGTATCATGACTTGATATTGTACATACGGAGCGATAAGGATTTTTTTCCAGATATCCGAACCTTACGTTAGGGTCTTTCGGCATCGATTGAAGTTCAAGACTCAGCATATGAAGTTCATTCATTACCCATGCCACACAGTCGGGCACCATTCCTAAGTCTTCAGCACATACCATCATCCTTGTAGCTTCCACCAATTTCGGAAGTTTCTTCATCGCCTCCTGATACCAGAACTGATTGTTTCTGCGATAGAAATAATCATTATACAGTTTGTTGAAAACGAATTTATCGCAGTCATAGAGTGTCTGATATATAAAGTCATACTGTACCGATATACGAGGATGAAACTTATTTTTATCACGGTTGTCTCGTACAAAAAGCACATCGCTTATCAACGAATACAACCCGTCTCTTATCCAAATATCATCGTCAGATGTTTTTCCTTCAAATGCATTCTCTATCTTTTTCTGCGTATCGTATTCGGGTTTCATATCCCAAATGTCATCATGAGAATGGTTAAGGTATTTCTTTTTCACGTCCTGCGTATGTTCACGGAATATTCTTTCAAGCATCCAGTCTGCAATAAACGGTCGTGTAAAAAGATCTTCTTGAAAATGAAGCCCGTATCCCTCTATCTCTTCGCGACTCATTCCGAGCGAAGGAGAGAATTGTCCTAACAGCCCATGAACGGCATTTGACGGTATTTCCCATATACGGAAGAATCCGAGTACATGGTCAATACGGTATGCATCGAAGAACTTTGACATATTCTGAAAACGTCTTATCCACCAAATGCAACCGTCTTTCAGCATCTCTTCCCAATTATAAGTAGGAAAACCCCAGTTCTGTCCATTTGTTGAGAAGTCATCGGGTGGCGCTCCTGCCTGTCCGTTCAAATTGAAATACTTCGGTTCTTGCCATACATCACAACCATATCTGTTCACTCCGATAGGTATGTCACCTTTAAGTATCACGCCTTTATTACGTGCATAATCGTGCACAGCCTGCATTTGATAATTAAGCACAAACTGAACGAAATAATAGAATGCAGAATTTTCATAGGCTTTATTTCTTGTTGTGGACAGCATTTTGCGTTCGTTTTCGTCCCAAGTGTTATGATCTTTCCATTTACTGAAATCTGCCGTTCTGTTTTTATCACGCAAATAGCAATATCGTGCATAAGGAACAAGCCACTGTTGAGTATCTTCAAAGAATTTTTTAAATTCCCTGCTTGCCATAATCTTTTTGCCTTCTTGCTCAAAGATTATATGCAGATACGTTGTTTTTGCATCGTTGACGCGTTCATAGTCTATTTGTTCCAAACCGTTAAGTTCACGGCGAAGCGTCTCGAATTTCTCTCTTGTTTCAGTGTCTTTTATTTGTGGCAATGAGGTAAAATCTGCATATTGAGGATGTATTGCAAAAATACTTATACAGCTGTACGGATACGAATCCGTCCATGTATGTGTCGTTGTTGTATCGTTTATTGGAAGTATCTGCAAAACACTCTGCCCAGTTTGAGACACCCAGTCTATCATCTTCTTCAAATCTCCGAAGTCTCCTACACCGAAACTGCTTTGCGAACGAAGCGAGAAAACGGGCACGAGAGTTCCCGCACACCTTGTTTCCTGTATCGGAAATTGTGCCTCGTTCAATTCATATACCAACACATCGCCGGCTATTGTATCAGGTAATTCTATCGTACGGTTTTCGCAATGCTCCCAGATAAGCGTATTGTCTTTGCTCAATATGGCAAATTTAAATTCCGGTTTTCTTTCTTTCAGTTTGCTTATATCTATGTCGGCAATCCACTCGTTGTTTACATGTTCATACATGGGAACGCTGTCATTGTTCTCCCATTTTCCGAAAACAGAATCGCGCCCTCTTACTATAAGCCTTTCATTATTCCTTAACTGCGGTGCGCGAACCTTTATTCGCAGTGTTATATCATAATTGTTTTTCGGACATTTACTATTCTCATGCCTGTTTATACATTCCGTCATTGCAGAGCTGTACAGATAAGAATTTTCCGGCATATCTATCCAATGGTCGAATATTTCATATCTTTCAGCTTTCTTGCTGTCCATCTCCAAACGATGCTTTTCAAGCATCCATTCGTTGCGTTCTACAACATCGCCACGCAATACACTATAATAATATACTATCGTATCGCCGGGTTTGAAGTTGCTGTGAAGATTATATTGCCATCGCTTACCGTCTGCGGTATGCATCCTGTATATTGAAGTCTTATTGCTTCCGTTATCGTTTTCGGTAATGATATTTAACACTAAGTCTTCACCGAAGACGGTTTGATATTCTATACTGAAATTTAAATCCATAAACTTTGGTTAGTTATTTTGCCGTAAAAATACAATAAATAAGCCAAGTCGTTTCAATACGATTTATACAAAGGATGCAAATAAATGCGCAAACGATTGCATCTTGTCAGAGGTTTACTATCAACTGAACGCCTTCGGGCGAAATTCCTACGGTATATTTATCTTTGTCTCCTGTTATCAAATCACCTATCCAATAGCCGGCAAGAGTAGAAAACGTTCCTATTCCCGCACCCATTACGACGTCCCCCCAATTATGTCTGTTGCGCCTTACACGCTCTATTGCCGTGAAAGTTGCAACGGAATATCCTGCAATACTTATCCAACTGCTCAAATGTCCGTATTCCTTATGCAAAGCCGTTGCACCTGCAAAAGCCAGAGACGTGTGCCCTGACGGGAAAGAATGTTTGTCCGTTCCGTCGGGACGTTCTATTCTGACAGCTCGCTTCAAGCTATATGTAACACCTGTGGTGAAGACAATTCCTATTGCATTATCAACCGCAATCCGTTTCCAAGAACTTTTACTTTCCACTCCTAATGCTTTCAATGCAAAGACAGAGGTATAGGGAACATAACGCAGATAATCTTCAATTCCATTGCCATGATATTCTTTATTCTGTGCAAACGCTTGCAGAGAAAGAAACATAAATAATATTGAAAACAAGTGTCGCATATTATGAATATGATAATCAGCAATAATGAAACGTAGTATTTGCTTTTTTATTTTATGTCCGGATGATAAAACTACACTATCATGTTTATCGGATATCGTCTTTTCAAACATATCAAACATACGTGGAATTATGCATTATTTTAAAACAACGAATATGTAATGTTATCATGGTATATATTATCTCTTTTTATGTTTGTATTATTGTATAAAAGCAAAAGTTATTGTGTCGCATTTCAAAACCTATCCTTTCAGGGTGCAAAACAATAACTTTTACACGCTGAAAGGATAGCTTTCGGAAGGCTTGTTTTAACAAACTTATATTCAATATTTTACATGTCATACATTCAAACGGATGAAATTTCTTGCATATATCCGTATTTGCCCGACATCTTTTAAATGCTTTTTCATTGCAAGCTACATCTTTCTTATACTCAACGATGATGTTATGCTGATGATTTTCCGTGTCAATTGTCTTCATAAGTCAATCCGCCCTCCTTTATTATGTTTTTCAAAAGGAACGTGGCATTTTGGTTTCTTGCCACACCGGGCGTTATCTTATACGTATAGGTTATTTCGTTTAACAATTCTATTTCAAAACAATAGTTGTGGAAAACATCGGGATATTCGTCGCTCATCTTTGAAAGTTCCAGATCGTGAGTGGCTATTATGCCGCTTGCAGGAAGAGTCTTGATTGTTTTAAGAAACAGTCTTGAACCGTTAAGTTTATCCAATGAGTTTGTGCCTTTAAGCACTTCATCGAGTATTATGAGTGTCTTGCGCTGCATCCGGCAGGTTTTTATCAGCTGTTTCAGTCTCAACAGTTCCGCATTGAAATAGGATATGCCACGCGTCAGGTCGTCTGTCGTACGCATGCAGCTGAACATAGAGAACACGGAGATACGCAATTTGTCGGCAAACACGGGCATTCCGTTCATTGCAAGAATATAATTTACTCCCAAAGAACGCAAGAACGTGCTTTTACCTGCCATGTTTGCACCGGTTATTATGTAATAGTTTCCGTCGTCGATACGAAAATCATTGCGTATAGCTTTATCGCCTATAAAAGGATGATAGAGTCCTTCT
Source organism: uncultured Prevotella sp. (assembly GCA_937880835.1). Lineage (GTDB taxonomy): Bacteria > Bacteroidota > Bacteroidia > Bacteroidales > Bacteroidaceae > Prevotella. The sequence goes on from CALGRN010000333.1 coordinate 4,495, forward strand.
GCCTCATACACCATATTCTCTTCCGACACTATTTCCGCATTCACGGCATTCGGTTCGTTATATCTGAAAGTGCCGAGAGACACAAGTGCATCAGCCTCGCTTACCGAATCTATCCACTGTTTTATGCGTCCCATATACTGATTTTGCCATTTCAAGAAACCGCGCACAAGGAAAAAGTCGCTCAGAAACATTATGTTGAACACCACAAGTCCCAACACATTGCTTCGTCTGTCAAGCCCTTTGAGTGTCTTTTCAAGTTTATCGAACGAACAAACCGAGTCTTCCAGTTCGCTGACAATACTGCGGTTCACTTCCGATTTAAATTCGGCAGCAGACAGAAACTTTATTATCTTTATGTATGCTTTTATCTGAACATGCAGAACTGATACCGCTTTATTTATCATCCGCAGTGGTTTTGAACATAAAAGGAACACTGCAAAGAATTGAAGAACACCCCACCAAAGAGGTATGTTTGCACTCAACGAAGTGAAAATAGACAGCAAAACCGAAGCGAAAAAACCGATAATGGACATCCATGCCAGAGCAAATGCCCAATAATGGTTTGCAAACGACGGTATCTTCATGTTTTTCACATCATTCAATGCCTTTATTATTGCAGTGGAATCTATTATGCCCGATTTGCTCAAACCTAATGAAACAAAGTGCGAACGCCACTGTTCCATATTCGCAAGTTCATTGATAGCATCTCTGCGCAGGTTGATGTTATCTACATCTAACGTATCTTTATAGCGGTGTTCATATTTCATTATATCTGCAAGTCGGTCGCTTCCTCCTGTCGTTATCGTGCGGTTAATGCGGTTGTAGAGCGACTCGTGTCCGAAAATATCCATATCGAAAGTGAACGGATGATGAGCGTCTGAATAGCGTTCTCCGTTATCAAAGCAACTGAAATCGCCGTTCATATATTTTATTTCCTTTTCATATACGGTCTTCAAACATTCAAGACTGTATATCCGTTCGCTGTTTCTTATGTCGTGACGTCGTATCGCAATGTATGCGAACAGCATTCCTGCTGCCAAATATAGTGTCCATTCGGGATTGCTTATTAATGTATATAGAACTATAAAAGCAATCATTAGTGCAAACGAGAATATCTCTCCCGCAATGAAATAGCGGTTGTATTGTTTCAGCCTTGATATTTCGTCAGACAAATTAAGTACGCGCGACTGATAATATTCTTTCAGTTCTTTCATTCTGTTTAGGTCTCAAAAACAAGTTATTATATGAATATTTACGTTCTTTGTAATGCGGTGTGAATTATGTTTACAATACTTATATAAAAATCCTAACGTTCATTTCTATTTATATAGGTAAGGTTTTCCGTGCTATATTGAAATAACAACTCGCTTACACAACATTATTAACAAAGTTGCAAAGATAAGAGTTTAGTTTCAGATACACAAGCGTAAACAGCTCTTTATACGATATAATAAAATGCTTTATGATAAAATAAAGTAACCAGACATTGTAAAACAACAATATGAAATGAAGATAAACAATAAAACAAATGATACTTTAAAATAATATAACGATACAAAATTATCATGCGTTCAACATCTCAACGGCTTACACATATTTGTTTATTGTATCGCTTTTTATTTATATACATCATAACATGAAACTGTTAATTACTATTATTTTCAGCTATTTTGAAACACAACAAATAAACATCTGTATATCAAAGACTTACAAACCGTATCTCAAAAGTTATTGTTTTGCATCGCAAAAGGATAACTTTCATCGTGCAAAAGGATAACTTTCAGAATGCAAAACAATAACTTTTGGAAAACACTTATAATATTGTGAGTTATAAAAACATACATTATCATGGCATAAAATATTGTTTTTTTCTTACAAAAGTTTTGGAACATAATACCTTTTTAATTATATTTGCACCCGCTTTCAATGAGAAGGAAATGCTGTTACTCATATTACGGTCAATCATTGAGCAGCAAAAGAAACACAGGGAATTTAAAAGAGGGAATACATAAACATTAAAATACGCATTATTAACTTATTATTCAAATCTATCATTATGAAGAAAAAATCTTTACTTAACGTTTCAAGAAGCATGTGCTTTTTGGCTTTACTTACTGTAACAATGTCTTTGAAAGCCCAAACGAACATTGGTATAATAGAGTTTACGACCGAAAAAGGAATTAACGAAGAAATAACGTTCGCAGTCAGCACGATTTCAGACGAGGGTTCAATCAGCATAGAAGGTGCAGAGGGAGTATGGATAAACGACAAAAGCGTTACTTATAAGCTGACATCCGAAACAGTGAAACTAACGGGAGATATAAATGCATTCAAATGCAAAAAGGGCGGAATAAAAACACTGAATATATCAGGATGTCCCGAACTTAAATCACTTGAAGTAAATGAAAACGCAATAGAGACATTGGATTTGTCTAACAATGAGAAACTGAAAAAACTTGCGTTTCAGGAAAACAAAATATCTTCACTGAATTTGAAGTCATGCCCCAATCTTCAATGGATTGAATGTGCATATAACAAAATGCAAACACTGGATATATCTGAAAATACCGAATTGGATTGGCTTAACTGTTCAGGCAACCTGTTTAAAGAACTCGATTTAAAGAACAATACAAAACTTACAGGACTTCTTTGCAGCAATATGCAACTTGAAAACCTTGATGTTTCAATGTGCGAAGAAATGGAAAGAATACTCTGCCAGAACAATAAAATAGGCAAACTCGATGTATCGAAAAACAAAAAACTGAAACGTTTGCAGTGTTTCGGCAACAAATTGGAGGAGCTTAACATATCAAACAATACCGAACTTACATCGCTTAACTGCTCTGACAACAATCTGAGAAGTCTCGATGTTTCTGCAAACAAGCACCTCTCAAACCTTTCATGTACAAACAATAATCTTACTTCTCTGAACGTCGAAGCATGCGAAGAGCTGGGCTATTTGTATTGCAGCAAAAACGAAATAAAGGGAATTGAAACAGACAAATTGATTGCTTCGCTACGCAATATCACAGGAGAAGAAAACAAAGGATTGTTATGCATAATAGACAATACAGCAGAAACGGACAATAATGTATGCACGAAAGAACAGGTAGAGAAAGCAAAACAGCGCGGTTGGATAGCACAAGAACGCAAAGAAAAGAAATGGATTGATTACGAAGGAAGCGAAACCGACGACATAAACACACTACTGTTAAATGACGAAAGCAACATTGAAGCCGTTTACGACATTTCAGGAAAGAGAATGGAAAAACCGGTAAATGGTATTGTTATTGTGAAAATGAAAGATGGAAAGCGTGTGAAAATCATACGTAAATAGCAAATAATATCTCGTAAAAAGATTTCCGGCAGGCTGGAATATGTCCTCCGGAACGACACAACCACCGAAGTCATAGCAAACCGCTACGGCTTCGGTGGTTGTGTTTAGAAATGATATTCTACATCGGTTTAATGAACAATATTATTGGTAAAACACGTTTCTATTAACACAAATGATGTTAACAAGAATACATTTACTATTGAAATATGGTTCTAATTTCTTATTTTTGTAAACAGAATGCCATTCTTTGAATGCGCAGTGGTTTATATGTTCTGGCTCTTGCGGCATGTAATATCGCAATAATGCACGATGCAATGCGCGGGCAGATAATGTTTATAATAATTCGGAAAGGAGAAAAGATGAAGATATTTGCTATCGGGATGAACTATCTCATGCACAATAAAGAGATGAAACATCCGTTATCTAAGACAGAGCAACCTGTGATTTTCACGAAAGCAGACTCTGCTTTGCTGAAAGATAACAAACCGTTTTTCATTCCCGATTTTATGGGGCGCATAGACTATGAGACGGAAGTTGTAGTGAGAATTTGCAAGCTCGGCAAGACAATTCCTAAACGGTTTGCCCACAG
>CALGRN010000334.1 GCA_937880835.1 uncultured Prevotella sp.
GGTTTCCCCATGTGGCTCATCATTATTACAGAACCACCGTCGCCTATAATCTTTTTCATTGTGGGCAATGCGCCACGTATTCGCGTGTTGTCAGTTACGTTGCCGTTATCATCCAATGGCACATTGAAGTCAACGCGTACTATCGCTTTCTTGCCTGCGAAATTGAATTGTTCGATTTTCATTTTACCTTTTTGTTATTTGTTATTATTAAAATATTCGTGAGTTATCTTTTTGCAAAGATACGAAAATTTATTTATAAAGAATTACAGTGAACCTCGTTTTTATACTAATGTATCGGTTATTTCATCTGATTGATGATATTTTAATTGTGACAGGAAAGAAAGATACACCGTAAGATGCCTTGTATAAAAGAGTTATGTGAGTTTCACGGTCATGTGATTATACACATGTGTGAAAGAAATTTAACAGCTTTCAAGATGCAATTTGTAAAAAGTTGTATATCCGCAAGTTACAAAGAGCATTTCAAAAGTTATCCTTTTGCATTATAAAACAATAACTTTCAGAATGCAAAAGGATAGCTTTCAGAACGCAAAACAATAGGTATCGTATTTCGAAAAAACAATCCTTTATATCGCATTTGCATAACAACACATATAAATAGCAAAAAAAACTGTTATTAAACTATGTCGTTTGGATTTTTTTCTATAATTTTGCAGACTAAGAAGGTTATTTCTATACACAACGGTATTTAAATATAGATGATGAAAAAGAAAATTCAATTCAGTCTCCTTTATAGAGACATGTGGCAGTCTTCGGGCAAGTTTCAGCCTCGTAAAGACCAGTTGGAGCGCATCGCTCCCGTAATTATAGATATGGGATGTTTTGCCCGCGTTGAAACCAATGGTGGTGCTTTTGAGCAGGTAAATCTGCTCGCCGGCGAGAATCCTAACGATGCAGTGCGCGCTTTCTGTAAACCTTTCAATGAAGCAGGAATAAAGACACATATGCTTGATCGCGGTCTTAACGCATTGCGTATGTACACTGTGCCTGATGATGTACGCCAGCTTATGTACAAAGTTAAGCATGCACAGGGTGTTGATATACCACGTATCTTCTGCGGACTCAATGATGTTCGCAACATAATACCAAGCATCAAGTGGGCTGCCGAAGCAGGAATGACACCGCAGGCTACACTCTGTATCACCACTTCGCCCGTACATACGGTTGAGTATTACAGTAACATTGCCGACCAATTAATCGCTGCCGGAGCAAAAGAAATTTGTTTGAAAGATATGGCAGGTATAGGTCAGCCGGCTATGTTGGGTAAGTTGACAAAATCAATAAAGGACAAACATCCCGATATTATCATACAGTATCACGGACATTCAGGTCCCGGTCTGTCAATGGCTTCAATACTTGAAGTATGTAACAACGGTGCTGACATTATAGATACTGCTATCGAACCGCTGTCATGGGGTAAGGTTCATCCGGACGTTATATCTGTTCAGAGCATGCTGAAAAACGAAGGTTTCGATGTGCCGGAAATCAACATGAATGCTTACATGAAAGCTCGCAGCCTCACGCAAGAGTTCATTGACGATTGGTTGGGATATTTCATAAATCCTGCAAACAAGCACATGAGTTCGTTGCTTCTCGGTTGCGGTCTTCCCGGAGGTATGATGGGATCTATGATGGCAGACCTTGGCGGTATTAAGAATACTATCAACAACATACGCAAAAAGAAAGGCGAAGAAGAACTTTCAATGGATGATATGTTGGTGAAACTATTCGACGAGGTTGCTTATGTATGGCCGCGCGTAGGTTATCCACCACTTGTTACTCCGTTCTCTCAGTATGTTAAGAATATAGCTCTTATGAACTTGCTCACAATGGAGCAAGGTAAGGGACGCTTTGTTATGATGGATGAGGCAATGTGGGGTATGATTCTCGGTAAGAGCGGTAAGATACCCGGCACGATAGATCCTGAACTTGTAGAACTTGCAAAGGCTCAAAACCGTGAGTTTACAGATGCCGATCCTCGCTCGCTTCTTGACAATGCGCTCGACAGTTTCAGAAAAGAAATGGACGAAAACGGTTGGGAATATGGTCAGGATGATGAAGAATTGTTCGAACTTGCAATGCATCCTGAACAGTATCGCAACTATAAGAGCGGACAGGCAAAGAAGAATTTCCTCGCCGATTTGCAGGCTGCCAAAGATGCAAAATTGGGTAGCAAGCTCACTCCTGCACAGCTCGCAGAGTTCAAGCATGCAAAAGCTGATGCGATAGTTGCACCTGTTAAGGGACAGTTGTTCTGGGAATTCAACGGAGACGGCGAATGTGCTCCAACGGTAGAGCCATTCATCGGCAAACAATATAAAGAAGGAGATGCCTTCTGTTATATACAGGCAACATGGGGAGAGATAGTAAGTGTGCCTGCTGCTTTGGGCGGAAAACTTGTTGAGATAAATGCAAAACAAGGTTCTAAGATAAACAAAGGCGATGTTATTGCTTACATAGAAAGAGAGCAATAAACAAGGAATTATAAATAAGAAAATCACAATTTGCATTTGACAGTATTGCAAATTGTGATTTTTTGTTATATAGAAAGACGTCTGTTGAAAGATGATTTCGGCGTAATGTGCATTTGAAAGGTTGCCGCTTTAAAATATACATTACGCCGAAAAAGATTATTACGAAGCAATAAAACACTCGACTGTTTTCTGAAATTAGTCGAGTGATTTTTTGAAATCAGTCGACTAATTTCAGAAATGCTATTAAACTTATTTTTAAATATACTCTAACCTTTTGCTCGCAACACTATGCCTTTTTCATGGAATTTCTTGTAATGGAGTCGTATTTTAACGTGAGTTCGATGAATTCATTTCCAAACAACATGGTTTTTATATACCAAACAGTTATTTGATTACTGCTTGTCTGAATATATTGCATAACACGACAACATACATTATAAGCACTCAGAAACCTTACTTTGTATAACAGTGAAAATCAAATCATAAGAAACTGCTTTTCAAAAGTTATTGTTTTGCGTTGCGAAAGTATAGCTTTCAAGATACAAAAGGATAACTTTCATAACGCAAAACAATAACTTTTGAAATGCAGAAAAGTTGAACATGTTTTTTCAAACAATAATTTCTGTTTTCTGAAAACATAAAACATTGTTTTTTTATTCTTAAAAATATTGGAATTAAACTACTGAAACGAAATTGCAGTCAGCATTGTTTTACAATGTTGCTTATTGTCTTATGCAGCCGGTTTATATTTGTGCCAACGCATCTGCATGCTGTTAATACCGAGTATATATACTTGTTTTATGCTTTCAGACTTGTATTCCTAAAAACAAAAAAGCTAATTGTTTGTTTTGTTTTGCGCCCGATTTCCACTATCTTTGCATCCGTTATATCCAAACGGATTATTGTTAAATGAAAGTATTGATTACCGGTGCGAGCGGTTTCATCGGCAGTTTTGTTGTCGAAGAGGCTTTGCGACGCGGAATGGAAGTGTGGGCAGCAGTGCGCAAAAGCAGTTCGAGAGAATATCTTGCAGATAAGCGGATAAACTTCATTGAGCTTAATCTTGCGTCAGAAGAAGAGCTGAAACAGCAGCTCGAAGGGCATTGTTTCGATTATGTGGTGCATTCGGCAGGTGTAACGAAATGTATTCACTCGGACGATTTTTTCAACGTTAACACGCAGGGAACTAAAAACATTGTCAATGCGATTATAGCATTGCAGATGCCCATAAAGAGATTTGTGCATATCAGTTCGCTAAGCATTTTCGGAGCGATAAAAGAGAAAATGCCTTATCAGGAAATAACGGAACACGACCTGCCCAAGCCCAACACCGCTTACGGACGCAGCAAACTTGAAGCTGAGAGGTATCTCGATTCTGTCGGAAACCGATTTCCTTACATTGTGTTAAGACCTACGGGAGTCTATGGACCGCGCGAAAAAGACTACTTTCTTATGGCTAAAAGCATAAAGAATCATATAGACTTCGCGGTCGGTTTCAAGCGTCAGGACATCACGTTCGTGTATGTCAAGGATGTCGTTCAGGCGGTTTTCCTCGCTTTCGATCGCGGAATGAGCGGACGAAAATACTTTCTCAGCGACGGAAATGTCTATCAGTCGTATGTTTTCAGCAATCTTATCCGCAAGGAACTGGGCAACAGATGGTGGATAAGAATAAAAGCTCCGATATTCGTTTTGCGTGCAGTGACATTCTTCGGAGAACAATTCGGGCGGATTACCAACCGCATTTCGGCACTGAACAACGACAAATACAACATACTGAAACAGCGCAACTGGCGTTGTGATATAGAGCCTGCGACAGATGAGTTGGGCTATCGTGCGCAATACGATTTGCAACGCGGAGTGGCAGAAACCATAAAATGGTATAAGGAAAATAATTGGTTATAAATGTATAAATTCATAAAAGAACTTTTCTCTATTGAGAAATCGCCTCGCAAAGGACTTCTTGCGTTTGAGTGGATAGTATTGAGTTATGCCGTGATGACACTTGCAATAGTGCTTTTCG
>CALGRN010000335.1 GCA_937880835.1 uncultured Prevotella sp.
AACAAAACTCGCGGATTTGATAAATCCCATTGTATTACCTCATTACGTATCAATGCTCCATGCTTTTTGCTTATATCACGCAGTGCATTTCCAACGGATTTTCTTAGATATTCGCTCTCGTGTGCTTTGTGCTTGCTGATTAACGCAATGGCTCTTGACGGATTTTCTTTGAAGAACGGGCGACTTGTCCAAATCCTCAATCCTTCTGTTACTGCACGAATAACATTCGGATTATCATCACTCATCCAGTCTTCTATTAACGGTAGAGACGTTTCATATCCTTTGTATTTGCAGACTTCATCAAAAGCTTTCGCAAGCATTTCCTGCACGCGCCAATTTTCATCAGAGCTTACCTGCTCTTTCAGAAAACAAAGAGCGTCATTATTCTCTGTTGCCAATCGCCCTAATATATCCGTTGCCAACATTCTTATCTGATAGGCTTCATGCTTGAACAGTTGTATAGACAACTCGAAACATTCTTGCTTTGAATACATAGACATCACTTCGTCAGCACCGTCATTGATATGTCTGAAACCATTTTCTGTTTGCTGTATCCGATTGAGTATATCTCCGATTTCCATTGTTTTTCTATAATATCAACAAAGATACTCTTTTTCTTGTTTATACACTAAAAAACGTAACAAAATGTCACGAATATATTTATATCACTTATTTTTAATAAAAACAATCAGTAGTGATTAATGTTTTAAAGTGAAAACATTATCTTTGTATTCAAATCTGTTAATCAATAAGAATATGAGAAATAAGAAAATATCATCGTTATTGTGCCTTTTGGCTGTATGTTTTGGTTTTGTTTCCTGCGCGAAAGAATCGTTGACAAACGAAGACGAGATTAAAGACAATACCGGAAAAGGTAAGGTTTACAGAGTGTCATTAGCATTTGAAGGAGAGTTCTTGGAGCAGACGCAGATGCCGTTAGTGCAAAGAAAAAACGAAGGAAAGAAAACGTATTATGGCATAAACGTATATCGTGTTAAGTCAGGAAAAAGCGAGAAATATGCCTATGGAGTGTTTGACAATGTGCAGAATCTGACAATCGAATTGTCAGATAAATATAAGTATCAGTTCGACTGTACAGTATTGAGGGATAAGACGGATACGCTGTATTATAAAAAAGGTGCAGACGGAACAGAAGTTATGCGCCCGTTTGACAGAATAAGCAGCAACGTTACGCCCGTATCCAATAAGTTCATAATATCGGATAAAGACAATCTGAAAGGTCTTGCAATGGGAATGGCAGATCTTAATGAAAACGAGTACAAGTCATATCCGCGAATGGACAGATATTACGGAATATCAGACGAATTTACACCGAATGCCGATGGCAATGTGTCCATTGACATGAAACGTTGCGTTTGCGGTATTCATTTCATCGTTACACCTCCGAAAGACGGAGTATTGAAAATCAGCTGCCCCGTAAAAGACTTTACTGTGGCATCCACCGACAACGCCTATGACGATGAAGATATATATGTGTTCAATAAGTTGGATAAATGTCTGGCAAATCCGAACTTCGGCGGTTATATAAAGCTGACTATCGTTTGGACGCGTGGAGACGGCACGGAAGAGACGTTTGAAAAAGAATTGAATATCAAATGTTGCGTGATGACAACGGTCAATATCAAATCTTCCTCGCTTTCATCAGAGTTCGACAGCAGGATTGTTTTAAACATGGAAAGCACGGAAATGAAAAAAGACACAGTTGATGTTGTTATAGAAGGTAGGTGAAGGTGTTAGACTTCACTTGTCTTTTTATTTCTCATATTGTTCTGTCTTTATCCGTTTCTCTATTTTTGATAAAGATTTTTTGCCGGTGTTAATATTTTTTTTATCCATACTCAAACTATAAACGTCGCTATTGTTCGGTTGCTCCGGCAATCCATTTCATTGCCCATGTTCGGGGAAAAATCGTAAATAGTTGTACAAAAAGTTGATATAGGCGTAATAAACATTTGGCAAGCTGTCTAAATTTTATTTTGAAACAGCTTGCTTTACCTAATATTCTTTCTACAAATTATAATTGTATGGTAATTTGGTGAACAATAAGATTTTTGTAACTTTATATTTACTGCAAATCAGGAAATTATTTATGATTCCGAGAAAGCAGCTTCTTCTGCTTCTGCTATTATCTCTTCACGGCTCTTTTCTTTTGGTTTCGTCGAGATGTCATCTAAGCTGAATTCGTTGCTTTCGGTTTCTTTTTCCGTCTGTTGTATTTCTTTTTCGTTACTTTTCTTATCTGTTGCTTTTTCTGGCTTTACCTCTTCATTGCTCGTATTTTCCTCAATATCGGAAGATGTGATAATAAAATCTTCTTTTATTTCCGTGTCAGGAACAAGATTTACGGGTTCTTCTTCCATTTTCGTTCGGTTTCCCTTTGCTGCAAATACAGCATCTATGAACTGTGGTTCTCGACGCAGACGTTGCAGCGTAAGCTTTGAAGCAATCTGCTGACTCTCTTTTTTTGAATATCCTTTTCCTTTCTCTCCGTCAATTCCTTCTAACGTTACTTTATATTCAAATACAGGACTTCCGTTCTCGTCTTTATTCTGATTGATTATATCAAAATTCAACTGAACTCTGTTTTTCTGACTCCATTCTATCAGTTTGCTCTTGAAATTGACCTCTTTGTAAGCAACTTTGTCTATGTTTATGATTTGCGAGAGTATTCTCTTTTCCATAAACTTCATACATGCATTGTATCCTTTGTCCAGATAGATTGCACCCACCAATGCCTCGAAAGCATTGCCCCCCATGTAGCTGTTATGCGAATAATTGTGCCCGGAAGATGATATCAGCTGTATTATTCCCATTTCTTTTGCAAGCCTGTTCAATGTGTCTCTCTGAACAATCTTGCTTCTCGTGTTTGTGAGAAATCCTTCTTTCTTACCCGGAAAATGCCTGTAAACGATGTCGCCTACTATCGCATCGAGAATAGCATCGCCTAAAAATTCAAGCCTTTCATTGTTCAGCGGCTTTCCTTTTGCATTTTTTCTCGACACGCTCTTGTGCATCAGAGCGAGCTTATAGTATTCGATGTTGTGCGGATAAAATCCTATAATAGGATATAAAGACAGATAAAGCTCCTTTTCTTTTTTGAAAGGGAGCTTTATTCTGTCAATTATATTATTCAGCATATTTCTTGAAAATAACGCATGCATTATGTCCTCCGAATCCGAATGTGTTGCTTATTGCAGCACGCACTTCACGCTTTTGAGCCTTGTTGAAGGTGAAGTTCAGATTATAGTCTATATTCTCGTCCTTGTCATCATCGGCATGATTGATTGTAGGCGGAATAATATCATTCTTCACAGCGAGCACCGTTGCCATTGCTTCCACTGCACCGGCAGCACCGAGAAGATGACCTGTCATACTCTTTGTAGATGATATGTTCAGCTTGAATGCACTCTCTCCGAATACCTCCTTGATTGCTTTTGCCTCAGAAACGTCGCCCACCGGTGTGCTTGTTCCGTGCACGTTGATGTAGTCTATGTCTTCCGGTTTAAGCCCGGCATCATCAAGTGCGGCTTTCATAACAAGCTTAGCACCGAGTCCTTCGGGATGAGATGCGGTTATGTGGTGTGCATCTGCGCTTGCTCCTTCGCCCACCATTTCGGCATATATCTTAGCTCCGCGCGCCTTTGCATGTTCAAGTTCTTCGAGAATAATACATCCGGCACCTTCTCCTATGACAAATCCGTCGCGGCTTGCGCTAAACGGACGGCTTGCATGTTCAGGGTCATCGTTGCGTGTTGATAATGCATGCATGGCATTGAAACCGCCAACCCCGCCTTCACAGATGGCTGCTTCTGCACCTCCGCTCAATATCATGTCTGCCTTTCCGAGACGTATAATGTTGAATGCGTCTGCAATAGCGTGGCTTGAAGATGCGCATGCTGATGTAGTAGTATAGTTAGGACCGTTAAATCCGAAATGTATTGATATTTGTCCGGATGCTATGTCGGCAATCATTTTAGGAATGAAGAAAGGACTGAATTTAGGTCCCATTTCGATATTCTTTCCATAAGACATGATTTCTTCTTGGAAAGTATTGATACCTCCAATGCCTACTCCGTATATCACACCGATACGTTGTTTGTTAATGGTTTCAAGGTTCATGCCGCTGTCTTTCACTGCCTGAATGGCTGAAACCATTGCAAACTGAGTGTAGCGGTCCATCTTCCTTGCTTCCTTACGATCTATATAATCGTTAAGATTGAGGTTTTTCACTTCGCAACCGAAGTGGCTTTTGAATAGAGTTGAGTCAAAAAGTGTAAATGGAGCAGCACCGCTAACACCATTGACAAGGTTGTTCCAAGTTTCTTCAAATGTGTTTCCGACAGGAGTTACAGCTCCCAATCCGGTAACGACTACTCTTTTTAATTCCATTACATTAACAAATTAGTAATGGGCGGTGGTAACAAGTGTGTATAAAAAATGAGTGATTAGTCATGAGTGATATTTCAAAAGATACACTCATCACTAATCACTCGTCACTCATTACGAAAACGCCCTTATTTATTTTGCGTTCTCTTCTATGTATGCTATTGCATCGCCTACGGTTGTAATTTTCTCTGCTTTGTCGTCCGGAATTGAGATGCCGAATTCTTTTTCAAATTCCATAATCAACTCAACGGTATCTAATGAGTCTGCTCCAAGATCGTTTGTGAAACTTGCTTCAGCTTTTACCTCTGCTTCATCAACGCCGAGTTTATCGACGATAATTGCCTTTACCTTTGATACAATTTCTGACATAATTCTATTAATTTTAAATGTTTATACTGTTTTCTATCTTAAAATTCGGGTGCAAAAGAACGAATTTTATTCCAATTACGCAAATTATTTTAATAAAAAAGTAACGTTTATTGCACACATGATATATCATTGTGCAAGTTTTGAAGCATTTTCCAATCGTTTTTTCCTATTTTTATTGTTTTTCTGTTTATTAATGACAATCGGGTGAAAATATAATAAAATATTCATTTCATTATCAAAAACAGCATGAATATTGCTTTATGGGATGATGTTGCAAACTATTTTCAGGTGTATAATCAGATATATATAAAGATACATTTTCGCCATTTTGATATTATGTTTTTTTAAAGTCAATATATCATAAAGTTATAAACCGTGTTTCAAAAGTTATCCTTTTGCATTGCAAAACAATAACTTTCAGAGGCTGAAACAATAACTTTTGCAATGCAAAAGGATAACTTTTGAAACACGGTTTGCAAACTGTTGATATTCAGGAATATAAAAGTCCGCTTACGGTATTTGTCATACAGATACCGTAAGCGGACTTTTATATATGATGTAAATATTATTACATGCCGTTAGGATGATGTATGAAAGATGTTATTTTCTGCCGTATATCACTCCCGACGACTTCATCATCCAAGGGAGTTTCATTATTAAAGGAATGAAATCTTTGTCGTTCAGTTCGTCGGTATATTTCACTTTGCTTATTCCGTCGCGCTTCATTTGCGCTATCAAATCATCAATATCGCCGTATAGAGATTTGTTTCCGAACAAATCTTGCAGTGCAAACGCACCGCCGGGTTTAAGCACTCGCAATGCTTCGAATATCAGTTGACGTTTGTCGGGCTGTGTTCTCACTTCATGAAAGACGAAGTTGCTCACCACAGCATCAAACGTTTCATTCTCGAAATCAAGTTTCGATGCATCGCCTTTCTGAAACTTTGTGCGTGTGCCAACGCCCTCTATATCGGCATTTCGCTCGCATTGCGACTTTGCATAGTTCCACCCTGCGCCCCAATAATCGATGCCCGTAAGCTCTGCTTGGGTATATTTCAATGCGCATCTTACTGTCAATGCACCTGCGCCACAACCTATATCCAAGAGTCGTCCTTGCCCGTTCCAATCGAGATTGTCCATGAGATGTTGATGTATTTTGCCCATCAAACCGCCTCCCTCAAACGAGAATATTCGGCGACAGATATGCATGTGTATTGTTAAAACTACTCCTGCAAGCATCAGCAAGCCTGCCGCAACGGTCAAAATACCGTATCCAAGATAATTCACAGATATTGCAAAAAGCCCTATAAGCAATGCCGATATGCAATATAAAGCCCTCATAAACGTTACCGAAACCCAGTTGCCGTAGTCTGTTTTTCTTTCTCTTTTTTCTTTCATGGTCTATTCTTTTTATGTTGTACGAAACATCATGCCCGTCGGATGTATATATGACATGCCGATGAACTTATGATAATAATTCTCTTTCGCAAAATTAATATCTTGCGATAAATCGTACAATACCAAAAAATTGTGATTTTAACATCGGCATGCAAGGTATGTTGTGCCGATGTACTGTTACTTGAATGTATCGAAGAAAAATTGTTCTCGGTTTCTGAAACGTCAGACGAAGAACATCACTATTATTTGTGCCACTACCACACGGATGAACATTCCGAGCGGATAAACAGTGGCATAGCTCACATTTGGAGTTTCTTCGTTGACGGTATCGTTGGCATATCCCAACGCCATAGGATTAGCCATGCTTCCGCAGAGTATTCCGCATATTGTGCCGTAGTCGAACTTCTTCGTGCGAATGGCAATGTAACCGACAAGCAGCACAGGCACGACGGTCAGCAGAAAGCCCAATCCTATCCACATTAAACCCTCCGGACGCACTACCGTTTCAAAGAATTCGCCGCCTGCGTCAAGCCCTAAGCAGGCAAGATACAACGACAGTCCGAGCTTGCGAAGCATGAGGCTGGCACTGCTTGTGGTATATGCTACGAGATGAATTCGCGGAGCTAATGCCCCCACAAGTATTCCAACGATTATCGGGCCGCCTGCTATTCCGAGATGAACGGATGCGCTCATGCCCGGCAAAGCTATCGGCAGAGTTCCCAACACAAGCCCCAAGAGAATGCCGATGTATATCGCTCCCAGATTAGGTTCGTTCAAAGTGCGTACTGCATTGCCGAGAAAACTCTCCACGTTTGACAACGCTTCCGGCGTTCCCACAACGTTTACGCGGTCTCCGTATTGCAGTATCAGGTCGTCGGTTGCAAGCAATTTTATCCCACCGCGCATCACTCGGCTCACGTTTACGCCGTAGGCGTTGCGCAGATGAAGTTTTCCGAGCTTCTTTCCGTTAAATCCCTTTCGTGTTATTACTATCACACGGCTCTCCACTTTCGAGTCTATCGCATTCCAGTCTATCTTATCCTCGTTCCAATCTTTCTTTGTCCTCTCGCCGAAAAGAAATTCTATCGTGCCCACTTCGTCGTCGTTTGTTACGATAAGCAGATTGTCGCCGAGACGTATTTTAGTTTCTGCCAGCGGCACAGTGACCTTTCCTTCGCGCCAAAGTCTGGATATAATGAACTTTATGTGCGACATTTTTGCAATCTCGGCGATGCTTTTTCCGTCTATTGCAGGGTTTATTACAACAAACTGCGCAATGTATGTGTGGTCGTCGTCAGAGTCGGAACGCGGTTTCAAATCATCTTTGCTGACAAACAGTTTGCGCATTACGAGTATGGCAAGTATAACGCCTACCACGCCGAGAGGATAGGTAACAGCGCATGCAAGTGCCGCTCCGCCGCTCGAAACACCCATTTGTTCGAGTGCTTGTTGTGCTGCTCCGAGTGCAGGAGTGTTGGTTGTAGCACCGCAAAGCAGTCCTACCATGTCCGGAAGCGATACCGGTGTGAACCGACACAGCAGCAATGCCATTGCCGTTCCAACTGCAATGACTGCCAATCCCCATGCATTGAGGGCTATTCCTTCATTGCGAAACGAGCCGAAAAAGTTAGGACCGACGTACAGTCCGAGTGTATATACAAACAGAGTGAGTCCGAAACTCTCTGCAAAATCGAGCATGTTTCTGTCTATCGACAACCCGAAATGCCCTGCCAAGATACCCACAAAGAACACGAAAGCAATGCCGAGCGACACTCCTTTCACTCGTAACTTGCCCAGAGCGAGCCCGACATAGCAGATAAGAGACAATATAACCATTGTCTGCAATGCGGAATGTGTGTTGAATAATGAGTCAAGCAAGTCCATAATAGTAATGAGTATCGGTTTCAGTGTTGTTCAATCACAAGACACAGAGATATTTTTCTATCGGTATTCCTCTGTTCTTATCATCGTTGTCTTTGTTGAGTTCGATGAGCTTGCTGAGCGCATTCATTGCCTCACGCGTGCTTTCCCGAAGTTCTTTTCCGTTGAGAAGATGCCCTATGAGCACCGCAGAGAAGATGTCACCTGTGCCCGGAAAGTGAACAGGTATTTCATTGTAAGGAAGCGAGAAATATTCTCCGTCCTGATTGTTGTAACCAATCACCGATGTCTGTCCGTCAACGGTGATGCTCGTTATGAGCACCGATTTAGCACCGAAAGCAAGCAGTCTGTCGATAAGTCCGCGCGCTTCGCCAGCCGATACGCCTTCGGGCTTGAACTCGGTTTCGGTAAGATAGCATGCTTCGGTGTAGTTGGGGTAGATAAGATGAGCCGCTTTTATCATGCCGCGCATGTTCTCTATCGCCTCCGGAGTAACGCCGTTGTACAGCTTTCCTTCGTCTCCCATTATCGGATCTACGTATATCACCGTGCCTTTGGCTGCCTCTTCAAGACAGTATTCGGAAACAATGCGCGCCTGATTTGCAGATACTATGAAGCCGGTTGCTATGGCGTCGAAGCAAAATCCCAACTCTTTCCACACCGGAAATACACCTTTTATATATTCGGTAGTGTCCAAGATGTTGAACTTTCCGTAATCAAGCGTGTTTGAAACCAATGCCGTCGGCAAGTTATAAGTAGGGTGTCCCATGTAAGAAAGGATAGGAAGCATGGCTGCGGTAGCCACTTTTCCGTATCCTGCCATGTCGTTTATAAGAAGTATCTGTTTCTTACTCATTTGAGCGTATATATCGTTTTTAACGGTGCGAAGTTACACAATTTAAATGAATATCAGTATAAACTCACGTCTATTTTGTTGATTTTTAATCCGTTTCGGGGCAAAGCGAAATCACTTTTGTTGCAGATACGGCTCATGATATTATATTTTTTAGTAAATTTGCAAGCATGAAAAGCAGTGCAGACGGGGTTTCCCGAAGGAGAAACGGAGTAGGGGAGACTTCATGAAACGAAAATTAATGACATACGGCAACAACAATATAACAGATGATTGAACGCGACTATATAATGCGATTGATACGGGAATTCATGGCAGCATTGCTTCGGTTTCTCGAAAAAAACGAAATACGCAGAAACGAAGATGAGCTGATTTCGCTTTACAACAGCTACGTTGGCGACTCTGCTTTCTATCATACCGCAAGCATGGACGATGTTATGGACTCTTTCATGAAATGGAGTTCGGAACAACGGATATACCGAATAGAGATGCTCGCAGAGCTTTATTACGCCGAAGCAGGCATAAAATCAGGACCAACGCGCTATGATTTGCTCAACCGCGCATACTTTCTTTTCGACTTCCTCGACCGTAACAGCAAGGTCTATTCGTTTGAACGGATAAGGAAAATGGGCGATATAAAAAAGAGAATTGAAAAATTCGGAGATGCAGAAAGCTCGCTGAATGCGAACATTTAAACAGGTAATAGACTGACAAAACAGATACAGAGGACTCTTTTCTGCATCATATTGAAAATCAGCACTTTGGAAACCGTATTTCAAAAGCTATCCTTTTGCACGTCAAAAGTTATTGTTTTGCATCATGAAAGGATAGCTTTTAGAATGCAAAAGGATAACTTTCGCAATGCAGTTTCGTTATCACGCACATTCAGATAAAAATAAAAGGATGCACCATAAAATTAATTACGGTGCATCCTTGTTTTTAATTTATCATTCAGAAAAACTCTTACGAGAATTCAAAAACGGAATTTATTAAATGTCAATTCTCAGCTTGTAGCGTTTTGCAAACTCTCCGAATTGTATTTCAACATCACGCTGATGAACAGGTTTTGCATAATTTGAAGAGAAGTCATAACCTGTTTTCTCATCAATAATCTTAACCGATGGCTTGACAACTTCTCTATTTGCATTTGCAGAAAGCATCCTTCCGTCCTTCGGCATTGCATTTCCGATAATCTGATTAATCTTGTTTTCGAACATCTCTTCTCTTGACTCAGGTTTGTAATCAACCTTACGTGCCTTAGCAAACTCTACGATATTAGCCTGCTTTCTTACGTCTTCTATCTTCTTAACGCTGCTTGACATGCTCGTGATTTTACCGTCGTTGTCGATTGTTACTGAAACAATACCGCTTCCGGAGTTCACACTTGCCATGTTGTCGTGTATCTGACGGAACTGTATGGTGGTTTCTACAATATGCTTGTCGTACGTTTCTTCCGTCTTTACATTGCCGCCTGCAACATAAGAGTTCAATGTAGTGTCTTGCACCAACTTGATACCTTTGTCAATGCCTAAA
Source organism: uncultured Prevotella sp. (assembly GCA_937880835.1). Taxonomy (GTDB): domain Bacteria; phylum Bacteroidota; class Bacteroidia; order Bacteroidales; family Bacteroidaceae; genus Prevotella. The sequence continues at coordinate 10,442 of CALGRN010000335.1, forward strand.
TCGGAAATGAAGTCTTTTGCAATCTTCGTTGCCTTGCTTTCGGAAATCAAACTCGTGTTCCTATGATTTGCATTTGCAAGCACCATGCTCAATTCGCCTCGATTGCTCAAATTAACCTTGATTTTCTTTGTTCCTATCTGACGGTTGCCAAATTCATCAAAATTAATCGTGTTTGAAGTACGTTGAGTGATACCAACCTTACGTGCAACGGCAGATAAGAAGTCGTCATCTGCTACCTTAGAAGATAAAAGAAGCACGTCATTGTTATTAGATTGAAGCATATTTGCTTTGGCAGGAGCTGACATTCTTTTCTTTGCTTCGATCCAAGACCAAGAACAACAGTGATTATTGACAGGTGAATTATTAAAATATCTTTCATTTAATAATCTGTTGCGTGCATCAGATACATTTTCTCCAAACGCACAAACAACGGGTATCTGATCTACACTTATTCTCCTACTTGCATTTAAGAAAGAGTCTCTGAACGTTTTTCCTTTCTTCCATTCTTCCCAAAAATATCTTCCATAGTTTTTATTGTCATACGATACTGTTTCATAACCGAATACCATGCGGAGTCCTTTCTTATTCTTGCCTCCCCATGTTCTAATCGGAGAATGACCGTCTTTAATACGCAATGACAGACATGTTGACCAGAACAGATATCTCAGATGTTCATTACCTATTATCATTTTATCGGAATATACCCTTGCTCTATTATCCCAATATCCGCCCATTGGAGCATGGAATATGCCATTATTAGACATTCCTCCATGTCCTGAATGATAGAAAACTCTTACTGCGTCCATACCATAAAGGTCCTTCCAGTTGTCGAATGCTTCCTCATACAACCATACTTTTACATCTCCGTCTTTCTTCCAAAAGTTCGCAGCATTAAAGGAAGTAGGATAATAGAGGAATCCTTGTGCATCTTCGTGAGTCAATGATAAATTACTTGCGATACCTGAAAAGTTCTCAATACTGCAAGCTCCGTACATATCGCTTTTACCGCCGAGCTTTACTTTCAACTCTTTTTCTTCCTTAAAAGGATTTTCGTTTAATAACTTTTTGTAGTTCATAACTTATAAATTTTTAATGGTTACTAAAAAAATAGTGGTTTAATTTATATATTAATGTTATTTTAATGGTTATTTTTTATATAGAGGTTTTTTATTCTACATTCCTTATTGTCCAAAAATCTGAACAGTTACTGCTCTTCGACAGGTAATCATAAGGCATCCAGAAATATCCTTTTTCGCCCCAATTCTTACCCCATGAGTTCCTTACAAGCAACATTCTTTTTTCGTCATCATAGCCCACTGCCATTACTGCATGACCTCCGCAGAGGCGTTCGCCTGCTTTCGGCATAGGCATAATGCCGGTTTTTCTGACTTCTTCGGTCATGAAACTTTCATATACGGAGAAACCGAAAACAAAAGGATAGCCATCAGCAAGGCATGCACGCATATCCGATAATCTGTTACTTATTCTCCAATAGGCAAGGATTTGGCGTGACAAAGCTGATTTATAGCATGACTTTGGAGGTTTTTTCGTAAACTTAGCACCGGGTTTTGAATTTGCACTATAAGTCCATTCTCTTTCCGGACATACTCCTTGTTTCTTCAAAGACTTGACTCCGTCGCGCAGAAAAGCTCCGCTGTCAGAAAAGATAGTGCCTATCATCTCTCTTTCATTATAATATAAGAATAGTCTTGAAAGACGGCATGTTTTTTCTCTTTTAATCTTTTTTACACATTCAACGGCTGCAAGCAAAGCATTCGCAGTACAACTTCCCAAGTTTCCCTGATTATAAACAGGAGGACATTTTTTTCTCAAATCCACCTTTGAAGGAAGCTCTCCACTAAGTTTCAGAGGTGCTTTGTAAACATAATCTCTGTCGTCCGGAATGTCAGGAAGCCATCCGAACTTAGGCATTTTCATGTTTTTTGCCTTTTCTTTGATTTTTGTTTCTTTCATGGTTTTGTTATTTTACGGTTATGGTTAATTTAAATGAGTTCAAAGGTTTCTTCCCTTCTTCCCATTCTCTTTTCTCTTCGAGAACAACAACGGACTTTCCTTTTGCAATAGCTTTTATTTCCACTTGCGTCGGAAAGCTTTTTCCTATTGGAATCGAATCAATCGTTTTTGTTGACGTTTGTGTGGTTAATTCTATCTTCGTTATATTCTCATCATTCGAGGCTGTTGTCCATTGGTAGCCTCCTCCCATGTGGCTTTCAAGTTCAAACGAGTATATCTCGTTGACACTCATTATTATTTCCTTTTTCACAATTTATAAATGTAAGGTGCTACAAATATAGTGTTTTTTTCAATTACTGCAAACTTTTTTCTGCTTTTTTGCCAAAAAACGTTACTTATTTCTATTTTTTGGAAAAATCTTTGCAACCAAGTTGCACAGAAATATGTTTACCTTTGCGGTGTAAATATATAAAATAAGAAAGTTTATGTGTGAGGAAATGCATTGTAATTGCTCCGGATGCGGATGTCACAACGAGCATAAAGAAGATGAAATAAAATGGTGGAAGATAATATTATCGGCAGTTTTGTTGTTTTCCGGAATTGCTTTGTCGGCACGGAATGTAATCTCCGATGGGCTATGGAAACTGCTATGGTTTCTATCGGCTTATCTTCCTGTTGGGTGGCAT
>CALGRN010000336.1 GCA_937880835.1 uncultured Prevotella sp.
ATCAATGTCTATGCGCGGATAGCCGTTATCGTTTACAACGGAGAACGGAACGCGTCCTGCTTCTTTTGAAGACTGTTCGTATGTCTCTCCCATAAAACGCTTAACAGAATATACAGTGTTCTTTGGATTGGTGATTGCCTGACGTTTTGCGGGGTCACCCACTTTTCTTTCGCCGTCTTTCACAAATCCAACCACAGAAGGAGTTGTACGTTTTCCCTCGCTGTTTGCAATTACTACCGGTTCGTTTCCTTCAAATACGGAAACACAACTGTTAGTAGTTCCCAAGTCTATTCCAATAATCTTTCCCATAATTTATATTTTTATTTGTTATTATTCTTAATTTGATTCTGACACTATTGTCTGACTATTGAATAACAAAAGACGTGCCAACAAATGCGGTAATGTTGCAGACATGACATGTTGTCACGCCATTTTGTCGTGCAACTCGTTGATTTTAATGTATTAATACAAACAATTTTTTTAATAAAGTTTTTTAGAATAATCGTTAACATCAGTATGTAATGTCACACGTTCAAATCGTTGTTTCATTATATAAGTAATGTATTTGTGACGCTTTTCCGCAACTTTGAAAACGTGTTTTCTATATACTTGAATATCAGTGTGTTGCAAAGACTTTTCAAAAGCTATTGTTTTGCATTGCAAAAGGATAACTTTTACACGCTAAAAGGATAACTTTCAGGCTGCAAAAACTATACTTTTGTTTTCATGTTTTTAAACTATGTCTGTCTTTGTTCTTTTATTTCAATACCCAATTATGTAAGTAAGATGTTTTATGTACACATTTATTATGCCTTTAAAATATAATATTTAAGATGCTTTGCTAAAGTTATAATTTAAATATTTTTATAAAGACAAACGCTTAATGTCACAATATAAAGCCGAACATCTCATTTACATATAAAACCGTTTTATTCATGCCAAATAGCGGTTGTTTCATATCATCGCTTATAGTGTTTTAATATCAATGCCAAATGGCTTTGATATTTTATGTAAGACCCTTTGTTATAATCAGGAAAATTGATTATTTTTGCATCTGTAAACAATTTGTTTGTCGTCGAATAAAAACACTGCTTTTCATGTTGTTTTAAATATGATGACAACAGATACATAAATAAGTAAATGAAAGATACAACATTGAACATATTTAAGAAACCGCTTGTTGTCTATAAAGCGAGTGCCGGAAGCGGTAAGACTTTTACACTGGCAATAGAATTTATAAAGCTTCTTATATGCAATCCGCAAAAGTATAGGAACATACTTGCAGTGACTTTCACCAATAAAGCGACGGAAGAAATGAAGATGCGCATATTAAGTCAGCTTTATGGAATATCGAAAAGGCTTCCCGACTCAAAGGATTATATGGATAAAATAACAAGCGAACTCGATATGTCGGAAGCTGTTGTAAGTGAAAGGGCAGGGGTTGCTTTGTCTTATCTTATACACAACTATAACTATTTCAGAGTAGAAACCATCGATGCTTTCTTTCAGAGTGTGCTGAGAAACCTTGCGCGAGAACTTGATTTAACGGCAAATCTGCGCATTGAGTTGAATGATAAGCAAGTGGAACAGCTCGCCGTTGAGCAGTTGATAGAGTCGTTGGACGATAAGAGTTTGATGCTGTATTGGCTTCGCGAATACGTCAGCGACAATATATCGGAAGACAAGAGCTGGAATGTTATAGCTCAAATAAAGAAATTCGGAGAAAACATTTTCAAGGACGTTTATAAAGAAAAACGTCAAGAAATGGATGAACTTTTCAAGCATCCCGATTTCTTTGCAGACTTTGCGAAAAGGCTTCGCGAAATGAAAAAGGACACTGCCGAGAGAATGAAACAGATAGGAGAGACATTCTTTGATACTCTCAGCGAGAACGGTATCGACGAAAGTGTGTTCCCGTATGGTAAGACAGGCATCTGCGGATACTTCTTTAAACTGCGTGAGGGGATATTTGACGACAGCCTATTGACAAAGCGTGTGCTCGGAGGATTGGAAGATACGGCAAACTGGTTGAAGAAAAGTAAGGACAAGGAACTTAATGTTTTAATATCATCAATAGTTGAAACGACGCTTTATCCGCTGATTAAATACGCGGAAGAAGTGCGCCCTGAGATGTGGAAAAAATATCAATCGGCAGAACTTACACTGCGTCATATCAATCAGTTACGGTTGCTTAAAAGCATAGGAGACAAGGTATATGAGCTTAACAGAGAAGCAAACAGATTTCTTTTGAGCGATGCCCAGAATCTTCTTGGAGAACTTATAGACGACAATGACTCTCCGTTCATATTTGAAAAGACA
>CALGRN010000337.1 GCA_937880835.1 uncultured Prevotella sp.
TAATTGATAATTTAAAGCGACAAAAAGCTTTGTTATTCATCAAATTATCGAACGATTAAATTCGTCGATCTCACTTTAAAATACGGCAATTCAAGAGATTGTCGGTTGTAAAATCTCAAAGTTTTATCAATCTTCTTAATGTTACATTTCATTGTTTGTTTTCGACCATACACATGGAAAAGTGCATACAATGAAACTGATAATTATTGCATTTATATCTTAAAGACCATTCGGATATGCTCTTTATTACGCGCTTCAATCCTGAAAATATACCCTTTTTACACGGTTGCTGATACCTGTAAGTACCTCATAGGGTATCGTTTCGAGCACATCCGAAAGTACGGTAACAGGCAGATTGTCACCGAAAATCTCAACAGAGTCACCTTCTTTGCAATCAATTCCCGTCACATCTATCATCGCAACATCCATGCATATATTGCCAATGTATTCGGCTTTCTTTCCATTTACAAGACAATAGCAATGCCGATTACCCAAACGACGATTGAGACCGTCGGCATAACCGATAGGTATAGCAGCAATAACGCTGTCTTTCATTATCTCTCCTTTGCGACTGTAACCCACTGTTTCGCCTGCTTTCACATCGCGCAACTGCAATATTGTCGTTTTAAGTGAACTTACATTATTTATAATGGTGTTGTTTCTCGGGTTTATTCCATACAATCCCAATCCTAATCGGCACATGTCCAACTGTCTTTCAGGAAAGTGTTCGATGCCCGACGAGTTATCTATGTGTCGCAAAATCTTATGTCCGAATGCTGCCTGCAACATCCTGCTGCCTTCATCGAACATGTCATACTGACGTTTAGAAAAGTCATCGAACATGTCATTATCAGCCCCGACGAAGTGTGAGAACACCGAACGCGGAATAACAGCGTTCTGATGTTTCAACCTGTCGATAAGCATACCGATGTCTGTTTTGGGATTAAATCCGAGTCTGTGCATACCCGTATCCAACTTTATATGCACCGGATAGCTCGTTATTCCCTCTTTTTCGGCTGCCTTTACGAGTGCCTCCAATATGCGGAAAGAATATACCTCAGGTTCTAAATCATAGTCGAACAGCTTTTTGAACGAGGTCATTTCGGGGTTCATTATCATTATGTTCGACGTTATTCCGTTCTTTCTCAGCGTCACACCCTCATCAGCTACGGCAACTGCAAGATAGTCAACACGATGGTCTTGCAGTGTTTTTGCTATCTCAATCGCCCCCGCTCCGTAGGCATCAGCCTTTATCATACACGCCAATTTTGTTTCGGGTTTCAGAAAAGATCGGTAATAGTTGAGATTATCAACAACGGCATTGAGATTTACTTCGAGTATTGTCTCATGCACTTTCTGCACCAATAAATCGGTCAGACGGTCGAAACCGAATTTCCGTGCACCTTTAATGAGTATCACTTCGTCGTGCATCGAGCGGAAAGCATCACTGCCAATGAACTGCTCTACGGTAGGAAAGAAGTACTTGCATTCTGTCTTTATCTCTTCCGAATGAGTGCAAAGCTCTTCTCCGATGCCTATAAACTTATTCACACCGCGCTTGCCAAGCAAGTCGGAAACATCACTGTATAATTCCGACGGTTGCTGTCCGCTCTGGCAGATGTCGCTCAATATGAGAGTGCGACTGCGTCCTTTGTGGTCCGGACGACGGTTCATGAAGTTGAGAGCGATGTCGAGTGAGTTTATATCAGAATTGTAAGAGTCGTTTATAAGCGTGCATCCATGTTGCCCTTCTTTCACTTCCAGTCTCATTGCAACAGGCTCTATTTGCTGCATCCGTTCGTTAAGTTCGTTGCGATCCATACCCAGATGCAATGCAACGGCAGCGCATATAATTGAATTTGTTACTGATGCTTCGTCTATGAACGGTATCGAATATTCTCCTTTTTCACCTTTATATATATACGACACCTTTGAAATATCATCTTGTTTGTCTATGTTGCTGACAAAGAAAGCAGCGTTTCTGTCCTTTCGGGACAACGACAGATGTTCTCCTTTATTATTTTTCTCGCCAATCGTTTTGTTTATAACATCATCGTCGGCATCATATACTATGGTGTCGGCATCATCGAAAAGTATTGCTTTCTCACGGCATTTGTCTTCCAAAGAATAGAAGTTTTCCTGATGAGCAGCACCTATATTGGTCAGTATGGCTATTGTAGGTTTTATGATATTCTTCAACGCTTGCATCTCTCCGTGTTTGCTTATGCCTGCCTCAAATAT
>CALGRN010000338.1 GCA_937880835.1 uncultured Prevotella sp.
GCCGATTTGGCAGAACAATCAGCAGTTCGTGGATGTATGGTTATAAAACCGTACGGATATGCTATATGGGAAAAGATGCAGCAGCAACTGGATAAAATGTTTAAGGAAACAGGAGCGCAGAATGCATATTTTCCTTTGCTTATCCCCAAATCTTTTCTTAGCAGAGAGGCAGAACATGTCAAGGGATTTGCAAAAGAATGTGCAGTTGTAACCCACTATCGTCTTAGAGCGTCGGAGGATAATAATAAAGTAGAAGTTGACCCTGCTGCTAAATTGGAGGAAGAACTTATAGTAAGACCTACATCGGAAACAATTATATGGAATACATACAAGAACTGGATTCATTCGTGGAGAGATTTACCATTGATGTGTAATCAGTGGTGTAACGTTATGAGATGGGAGATGCGCACGCGTCCTTTCCTGCGCACTTCTGAATTCTTATGGCAAGAAGGACATACTGCGCATGCTACGCGAGAGGAAGCAGAAGCAGAGGCAAAGTTGATGCTTAAAGTATATGCCGAATTTGCAGAAAAGTGGATGGCAATGCCGGTTGTTCAGGGAGTTAAAAGTGAAACAGAACGATTTGCAGGAGCATTGGATACATATACAATAGAAGCAATGATGCAAGATGGAAAAGCTTTGCAAAGTGGAACATCGCATTTTCTCGGTCAGAATTTTGCTAAAAGTTTTGATGTTACTTACCTGAATAAAGATAATAAACCTGAATATGTATGGGCTACCTCTTGGGGAGTAAGTACTCGGCTTGTCGGAGCTTTGATTATGACTCATTCTGATGATAACGGTCTCGTTCTGCCACCTAAACTCGCACCTATACAGGTTGTTGTTATACCTATATCAAGAGGGAGCGAACAGTTGCAAGCCATAACAGACAAACTTACACCAATCATTAATAATCTGCGTGAACTTGGTATAACTGTAAAGTATGATGATGCAGACAACAAACGTCCGGGTTTCAAATTCGCAGACTATGAATTGAAAGGTGTGCCTGTTCGACTTGTAATGGGGGGACGTGATCTTGAAGAAAATACCATTGAGGTTATGCGTCGTGACACATTGGAGAAAGAAACAATATCATTGGAGGGTATTGTCGATTATATAAAGAATTTACTTGATATAATACAGAAAAATATTTTCGATAAAGCAAAGAAATATCAAGATGATCATATTTACGAGTGCGATAATTATGATGAATTCAAAGAAAGAGTGAAAGATGGTGGTTTCTTTTTATGCCATTGGGATGGAACAGGAGAAACAGAAGCTAAGATAAAGGAAGAAACACAGGCGACAATACGTTGTGTTCCGTTTGGATATGAACAGACACCGGGCATGGATATGGTTAGCGGAAAACCTGCCAAGTATCGTGTTATAATAGCTAAAAGCTATTGATAAGAATGAATAGATAATGTGAAAACAGCTCTGAAAGACTATTTATATCTTTTAGAGCTGTTTCTATTTAACAATGAAAATAGTACAAATTCAACTTTTATTCTTAATTTTGCAGAAATAAATATTATAATGTATGGCAGAAAAGATAAGGATTAAAGATATTGCAAAAAATGCAGGAGTATCTGTTGGCACTGTTGACCGTGTGTTGCATAACAGACCAAATGTGTCTAAGGCTGCACGTGAAAAAGTAAACAAAGCCCTTGAAGATGCCGATTATCATCCTAATATGTATGCAAGTGCATTAGCTTATAATAAATCATATTCTTTCTATTTTATAATGCCTCTGCATGAATCGGAGGCTTATTGGCAGGAAATTGAAGATGGTGCGTTCAAAGCATGTGAAGCACGCAGAGACTTCAATATCAATATAAAGATAATGTATTATAGCAGGCTGAATAATGAAAGTTTCGTAGAGCAATATGAACAATGTCTTAAAGAAGCCCCTGATGGAGTGGTAATAGTGCCTTTTGATATGGAAACTACGCGCAAATTCACAGATATGCTTCATAAAAGAAATATTCCGTTTGTATTGCTTGACTCCTATATGCCAGATTTAAAACCGTTGTCTTTCTATGGGCAAGACTCTATAAGCAGTGGATATTTCGCTGCTAAGATGATGATGCTTATTGCTTCCGGAGACGATAAGATAATGATTATGAGGCAAACAAGAGACGGTGAAGTCTTAAGCAAACAACAGGCAAACCGTGAAGTTGGTTTCCGAAAATATATGAAAGAAAATTATCCTAATGTTGAGATATGCGAAGTTGAACTTCCTTTGGATGGGGAAAAGGAGATGTATGAAGAAATATTGAGCAAGAAATTCGATGATAATAAAGGAATAAACCATTGTATCACGTTTAATTCTAAGGCTCATATATTATGTGATTTTATTGTCAAGAAAAATAAAGATAACGTAAAAGTAATAGGGTATGACATGGTCCCGAAAAATGCTGAATATCTTCGCAGAGGGACAATTTCATTTCTCATAGCACAACATGCGTATATGCAGGGATATTTCTGTGTAGATACTCTTTTCAATTCAATTGTTTTAAAGAAATCGGTAGAGCCCCTCTATTATATGCCGATAGAATTGCTTACAAAAGAGAATGTAGATTTTTATAGGCATACATTGTTATGAATACACTGATAATATATTGATGT
>CALGRN010000339.1 GCA_937880835.1 uncultured Prevotella sp.
AGCGATTGCTGCCTTAACATCGTCGAGCATGCTAACTTCCTTGATGCGATCAAATGGGCAAGTGATCATACACTGGCCGCAATTTACGCACTTGGAAGGGTCGATAACGTGCTTATTGCCCAAGCCGTTTAGCCTGAGGAACGTTCCCATAGAGTTAGGAGCAACAGAAACCTGCGGCATCATTCTTGTTATGGCATCTTGGAAAGTAGAAATGCCTTTCTCTTTTATTTCCTGTTTAGATATTACATGTACAGGAGTAGCAGTAGTTTTGAGCCTTTGATGATGCCCCGTACCGGTGACTACAACCGGATTAAGATTGTAAACACGCTTTGTCATACTGCTGTCGCTCTTCGATACATGTATCTGGGCATGGGCGAATGCAGGAAGCAGCAATCCTGAAATTAAACAGATGTAATGTTTTCTCATAATTTTAAACCTTGATGTTATTCTGCATATTTGTCATTGAATAATAAGATGCACCGACAATAGGATATTGTTATAACAATAACACAATGTCGGTGCATTTTGTTTATTAAAGTGAGTTCGATGAATTAATTTACAAACAACATGGTTTTTATATACCAAACAGTTTTTTGTTTAAAGTTTGTCTGAATACATTGCATAACATGACAACATACATTATCAGCACTATGAAGCCTTACTTTGCATAACATTGAAAATCAAAGCATAAACGACAGCTTTTCAAAAGCTATTGTTTTGCGTTGCAAAAGTATAGCTTTCAGGACACAAAAGGATAACTTTCAGAACGCGAAACAATAACTTTTAAATTAGTTTTGCAAACCGTTTATTTTCAACTGTATTAATACGAGTTTCTAAAAACTCGTATTAATTGATAATTTAAAGCGACAAAAAACCTTGTTATTCATCAAATTATCGAACGAATTTAATTCGTCGAACTCACTTTTTATTATATAATAAATCCCTAAAAAAATTATTCCGGATTCTTTGAATGATAATAATCTACCGTTTCTGCGGTCTTTGTATGATTCATCCAAAGTTGACGTACGTTTTCAAGTTCCAACAAACCGCTCATAAGCTGAGTTTCATCATTGCACGTATAACCCAACTTTCCGAAATACATCTTCCAACTTGTATCCTCTACTTCGCCTTCTTCATTAGCCTTGAACGGGAACTCTGCACAGTCATCACCTGCCATGTCGTTGTGTGCATGGTCACCGGATATTGACATAAGAGGTGAACAATAAACAATACCTTTATTTATACCGGCTTTCTCCATACGTTCTCTCATATGAGTTTTGAAATTATCCATCATATCGACAGTACCCACATAATAGTTCTTGTTAATTTTCTGCAAAGCATTCTCCAATTGCGTATAACGTATGTTTGCCTTGTAAATATCGTAAGCATCAGGGTTACCGTGACCCATGAATGCAACAACGCCCTTCTTTGCATATCCGTTATATTTCTCATCAAGAGCTTTCGCAAGGTTATTTACATCTTCATCTGCACTTGCCATAAGTGGCAAACCGAGTTTCAATGTAACCTCTGAGAGATACTTGTCGTCAAGATCTCCATTGCTGTTGTTAGCAAAATCTTTCATGTAATTTATCACACGTCCGTACTCTTCGCCCGGTATAACCTGCAAAGATTGCACGATAATCTCATCATATTGAACACGACCGAACGCTTCAAGCCAAAAGTTAGGAGCATAATAGTTGCGCACCTCCGCTTTATGTTCGCCCTCATCATTTGCATGCTCGCCTGCTGCGGCACGGTTGATGCATATGGCAGAAGAGAAAGAGATATAAACATCATATTCGGGGAATGCTTTGCGATACTCCTTGATAGTGTTGTCGAAAGCATTGAAAGCACGCTGCCAAGTAGAACCGAACGCAACGAGCAGTATTGCCTTGTTGTGCTTCTTATTCGCTTTTACTGTGTTGTCAACAGCTTCCTGATACCTTTCTACATTCGACTTGTTGTTGTCATCGTCGTCACTACTGCTGCAAGCATTGAAACCAACAGATAAGATAACCGCCAATATAGCAATCATCAAGAATTTAATTTTCTTCATAATCATTTGAATTTAAATTATTATTAATTGAACTTTGTTTTACCTTCTTTCCTTGCGAGAACTTTATTGTGAACGCAGCATATATGGTTGTTCCCGGCGTCATCGTTCCCAAATGAAGCCCGTGAGGCGTCTTGTCACAATAATTAAAGATATTGTCAACGCCTGCTTCTATACGATATGCCATACTCTTTGAGCGTCCCAAGTCGTGACTTGTTGATATTCGCCATATCTGAAAGCCTTTTCCATTGCCGTTAATCTGATAATATCTCGTTGAAGACATTCTGCCATAAACGCCTATTCCTAATTTATAAGCATCATTGAAATAATGATTCCATGTTGCAAAAACATTCGCTTTATGGTGTGCCATGCCGTCAATCACCACCTTTTTCATCCTGTCATGATTGGCATCATATATATTAGCATCCGTGTCAAGATAGCTGTATCCTGCCCCGAACACAAAGTTTCGGAATGAATATCTTGCGTTGAAATCCGCTCCATAGGTCTTTGCATTCTCCAAATTCTTATATTGTCTTACTTTTATAGGGTCGTAAGTGACAATCAAGTCGCTTGGAGCTTGACTTGCGGGAATATTGACTAAGGTTATCATATTGTCCACCTTATTATAATAGCAGTTAAGAGTTATGGACAATTTGCTATCTGTATATTCTCCTCCGAAAGATAAATAGTCTGATGTCTGCGGTTTCAATGCAGTGTTTCCGAGATAAAGATAAGAACCGTTCATCTCTCTTATATATCTGTAATGAATTTCTTTCGGCGTAGGAGCTTTAAACCCTTCACTCCAAGTTGCACGCAATCGGAAGTCTCCAAGGCTCAACATTGCAGAAACTTTCGGCGTCAGTTTCAAGCCGAACTGCTCGTTTCTGTTAAGCCGAAGTCCTGCCGTTATTTGCAAAGGATTAAATAATCCGAATTCATCCTGCACATAAACAGCCTCTGTATTGTCTGTCGCTTTACCGCCGTTTACGCGCAAAGGTGCTTTAAGCCAATCATAACGCCATTCAAACCCTGCGCTAAGTCTGTTCTCATAGGGCAACGTAAACACGGCTTTAAGATTTACCATAGTACGCTGTTGATCGCTTTGCAAGTTCTTTTGTCCAGGGAAATACGGATAATAAGGAGTATATTTGCCATTCACATATCCCTCAACGAGAGTGGTATCAGTGAAGTTATAATAGTATGCATGACGATTCCAATCAACATCAAGCGTTATTGCGTCGGTCTTGTTTATATTCCATTTTCCCCCGAAAGATGCAGAAGCATTGCTGTATTGCAAGTCGTATGTCTTAACATCTGTGGATGCATACTTACCGCTCGGACGATAAATACGTTTCCAATATATGCTTCCGTCAACATATAATTCTATATTCGACATCGGATTATAAATAAGACGTTCTGATATTTGCCAGTTTGTATGACGGTTTACAGTCTTGTTTCGTGAGTCAGTTATAAGGAATTCTGTTTGCTTAGGGTCTTCTATTGAGGTATTTTGCCAACCGTCAGAGTGCTGCAACTGAAAGTTTGTCCAACTGCTTAATTTACCTACATTTAGTCCGATTGCATTATGCTGCCTTACATCGCCGTATGAACCAACCCGTGTTTTATTCTCTAACAGGATGCCCTCGTTATGTCTTTTTGTTATTATATTTATAACTCCCGCTATCGCATCGCTTCCATACAGAGCAGAAGATGCTCCTTTTACTATCTCTATTTTTTCGATATTGTTCGGATCTATCAATGATAACTCATTCTGTCCTCCAACATCTCCGTGTATTCTTTTCCCGTCTATGAGAACCAAGATATATCCGTTTCCGAGACCGTTCATCTGCATTTGGCTTCCCATATCATCCTCGTTGAATGAGAATGAACTTGTAAGCCCTGCCAATATATCTTCAATGCTCTTTCCTGCGAAGTTTTTCAACATCTTGCCGCTTATGACTTCGGTCTGCACGGGTGCATCTTTAAGCATATGCTTTGTTCCCGTTCCGGTTACAACCACTTCCTGCAACTGCCCTTCCATGCTTATTTTGTCATCCTGTGAATACATCATCGTTGTCACAAAGACTGCAAATATTGCCAAAATAACTCTTAAACTCATAATCTGTTTGTTTTTACCAGCACTTGTAAAAACTTCCTGACAAAACGTGAGAATAAAGATTCTGCCATAAATTAATTATCCGACAGAAATCAACATCACAGCTTCATGTCCTGGAAGCCTTGTGCTTTAAGACAGAAATTCGGCAGGTCTTCTGGCTCTCCTCACCTATCTGTGCCTTCCCACTTCAAGTTTCCAAAGAAGCAGTGACTTTATACCAGACGGCTTTTATAATGAGGATTACAGCTGCAGGTTCAGCTCCGGATTTTCACTCGGATTCCCTTACATCGTGCGACATCAGCCACACGATTGCCTTATTCTGACGGCAAAGATAAACATTATTTTGCAAAACAAACAATCTTTTTATTCTTTTTTATTTTCAACTTTATAGAACTTTCTATTTGATAATAATACTTTAATAATAGAAAAAATAGATTTATTGCGAATAATTCATTATTTTTGCAAATACACTGCGCATTGTCACAGCATTGTAACACAATAGAAATATCTATGAGGATTTTAATTGTTAATTTTGCAGCAGTTTTAAAATGAATGATTTATGGAAAATAAGTATCGCATTCTAGTAGTAGATGACGAGGAAGATCTCTGCGAGATTTTGAAGTTTAACTTAGAAACAGAAGGCTACGAAGTAATTACTGCAAACTCTGCGGAAGAAGCTCTCGGACTGGATGTGGCATCATGCAACCTGATCCTTTTGGATGTTATGATGGACGGAATGTCAGGATTTGCAATGGCTAAAAAACTGAAATCTAATTCGGAAACAGAGAACATACCTATAATATTCCTTACTGCCCGCGACACAGAGAATGACACCGTGACAGGATTTAATCTCGGTGCAGACGACTATATATCAAAACCTTTCTCCATAAGAGAGGTGTTGGTAAGGGTCAGAGCGGTGTTGAGACGCACTTCCGAACCGCAAAATGCGGCACAACAGACATTCATTAAATATCAGGGACTTGTGCTTAATCTTGACAAGAAGACCGTAAGCGTGGACGACGAGGATATTCCTTTCACAAAAACAGAGTTTGAAATATTGAAGCTTTTGTTGGACGAACAAGGACGTGTATTCTCTCGTCAGGAGCTCATAGACAGGATTTGGCCTAAGGACGTCTTTGTTCTCGAACGCACGGTTGATGTCAACATAACAAGACTTCGCAAAAAGATAGGGCGTTTCTCAAAATGCATTGTAACGCGATTAGGCTTCGGATATTATTTCGATGCATAGACAAACAGCCTTTTTACTATAAACTATAAGCAGACAGCTCAGGCTGTCTGCACTTCTGATTGCCATAAACCTTAACATCTTAATATATGAATAGAATTTCAGTAGGCAGAAAATTATATTTCAGCGTCCTTGCAATCTTTCTTATTTTCGCAGTTTCTTTCATAATCTTTCAACAGTCGAGAGAGAAAGAATTCAAGATTATATCGCTGAACATGAAACTCCAAGAATATAACGAACGCATGGAAGAAACGTTGCAATATATAGGTGGAATTTCAGAAGTAACATTGTCCGAATATGTAAAAAAACATCATATAAAAGATCTTCGAGTAACTATAATAGATAAAAACGGCAATGTAATCTTCGACAATATACGGAAAGACTATAACAACATTAAAAATCATGCCAACCGCAGAGAGATAATAGACGCCCTTAAATCAGGCTCGGGAGAAGATATAAGCAGACTCAGCGAAACGGTACAGAAAGATTTTTTCTACTCTGCAACATACTTTCCGAAGAGAGGAATTATAATAAGAAGTGCGCTGCCTTACAACGATGATTTGTCAAAATCTCTACAAACAGATTTGCATTACATTTGGTTTGCCGTCATCGCAATGATAATATTGACGGTAGTACTATACAGATTTACGAGCAGATTAGGTGCAAACATCACTAAATTAAGGGTGTTTGCGAGCCGGGCAGATAACAATGAGCCACTCGATACCGAAGATCTGATAAATTTTCCTAATGACGAACTCGGCGAAATAGCAGAACGAATAATAAAGATATACATGCGTCTTGAAAGCACAAGGCAGGAACAGGATATCTTAAAAAGACAACTGACCCAAAACATTGCTCACGAATTGAAGACTCCCGTTGCAAGCATACAGGGGTATCTGGAAACGATAATAGAAAACCCGAGAATAGATACGGAGAACAGAGAGCAATTCTTGCTTCGCTGCTATGAACAAAGTAAAAGGCTCACTTCATTGCTTCAAGACATTTCAACGCTTAACCGTATGGATGACGCACCTGACCTTGTAGTGTTTGAAGATGTTGATATTACCGAAACGGTTGCAAATATCGAAAGAGAAACCGCATTGCAGTTACAAGAGAAAAAAATGAATTTTATCAACAAATTACCTGCGCAATTATGCATAAAAGGCAATCAATCGCTTATTTACAGCATATTCCGTAACCTCACAGACAATGCTATTGCTCACGCAGGCGAACATACCACGATAACGCTTAGTGCCGAAAAAGAAGACCAACAATGGCATTTCATATTCAGCGATAACGGAGCCGGCGTGGCAAGCGAACATCTCTCTCGTCTTTTCGAGAGATTTTACAGAATTGACAAAGGCAGAAGTCGTAAGTTGGGAGGTACGGGCTTAGGATTGGCAATAGTTAAGAATGCAGTCCTGATACATGGCGGAAGCATTACGGCAAGCAACAATCCGGAAGGAGGTCTGCGCTTCGATTTCTATTTGAAAAATTAATATTAAAAACAACACATCATCTTCTTGCTTTTCAAAAGCTATCCTCTTGCATTCTCAAAGCTATTGTTTTGCAATGCAAAAGGATAGCTTTCAGAGTATGAAACAATAACTTTCGGAAACCTATTTTTAACATCTTGATTTTCAATGTTATATAAAGTAATTTGAGCTCGATTAATTCAATCCGAAAGATTTAATTAACGTGAGTTCGACGAATTATAAGTATGATTGTAAAGGGATACGAAAAAGTCTTAGAAATCTTTTTTGCTATCCCTTATTTTAATTAATTTTGCACCCGTTTAAAAACAATTAAATAAAATATTTTTTATGTACAAACAAAATTACAAGATGCGCACAGCCCTGCGTTGGAAACGATTTTCACGCAAAGGCTATTCGCTTTTCTCCTGCTTGGGCAAGGAAGTAATTGTCGGTACTCTAAGCATTGCCACGCTTTCTCATGCGAAAGCAGAAGGTGTGAGCATACGGGAGACACTGGCAAACGACTCGCTCAACAGAAAGGAAGTGAAGCTCGACGAGGTGATTGTCACCGGTTCGAGAGCGCCGATGACAGCCTTGCAGACTGCAAAGATACTGTCGGTAGTTACCCGCGACGATATTAATCGTGCGGCAGTTGAAACAATCAACGACGTGTTGAAATTAGCCACAGGCGTAGATGTCCGTCAACGTGGTGGCTTTGGAGTACAGACGGACATCTCGATAAACGGCGGTACGTTCGACCAAATAACCATTCTGTTGAATGGAGTGAACATAAGCAATCCGCAAACAGGACACAATGCCGCCGACTTCCCCGTATCACTTGACGACATAGAGCGTATCGAAATACTCGAAGGAGCATCGGCACGCGTGTTCGGTTCGTCTGCTTTCAGCGGAGCAATCAACATCATCACGAGAACAGAAGAAGAGAGTAAAGTTAGGCTTTCGGCACAAGCCGGCTCTTACGGAACATTCGGCGGAGATGCATCTTTAACGATTGCAAACAGCAAGATACGCAATAAGATAAGCGGAGGTTACACGCAATCGGACGGCGGAACATTAAACAGCGACTTCAAAAAACGACGTGGTTTCTTTCAAGGAGGTTATTATTCCGATGCAGTAAATCTTTTGTGGCAGGCAGGAATAACATCACAGGATTACGGAGCAAACACATTCTATACGCCCAAGTTCGATAATCAATACGAACAG
>CALGRN010000340.1 GCA_937880835.1 uncultured Prevotella sp.
GCCAAGTTGTTGTAAACATAATTACCTATGTTTGCACGGAACGAAGCAGAAAGAGTCCAAGCCTTATAACTTAAAGAAGTATTGAGTCCCATAAATATTGTAGCATCGGGTTTCTTGTAAACGTAACGGTCAAGGTCTGTTATCGAACCATCGCCGTTGCGGTCAACATAAACTCCTTCAATAGGACGGTTGTTCTTATCATACACCTGTTGGAATACATAGAAAGAATTTGCAGGATGTCCTACCTGATGTATTTGAACGGTATTTCCTACACCTCCCGATATACCACCTACCGCAACGCCGACATAAGAAGGGTCTTCGTTAGTAGTAAGCTTTGTAATCTTATTCTTATTCCAAGACACGTTGAAGCCCAAATCCCAGTTCCAGTCTTTCGTCTGAACGGGAACGAAGTTCAAAGACAGTTCAAGACCGGTGTTTTCAAGATTTCCAACGTTCATCAAAAGATAGTTAGACAGATTAGTACCTGCTGCTATCGGAACATTATTTATAAGGTCTTTTGTCACACGATGATAGAAGTCCAAGCTACCGCTGATACGGTTTTTGTAGAATCCGAAGTCTATACCTGCGTTGTAAGTTATCGTCTCCTCCCATTTAAGGTTAGAGTCGTAAGCCTGCGGAGATATAGGAATAATTATCTGATCGCCGAAACGATAGTAGCTACCCATACGGTTTGTGTGATATGTAGGTATTGAAGGATAATCACCCTGTCCTATGTTCTGTTGTCCTGTAACACCCCAACCGAGACGCAATTTCAGATTTGAGAGCCATTCAGCCTTACGTGCGAAAGCCTCTTCGCTTATACGCCAAGCGAGCGCAGCAGACGGGAATACACCCCATTTGTTGTTTTGAAAGCGTGATGTTCCGTCATCGCGTATCGTAAATGTGAAAAGATAACGATCCATAAGCGTATAATTCAGACGACCGTAAAATGAAACAAGATAGCTTTCCGTCTTGAAAGGAGATGTAGAATAAAGTGTATTCTTGCCGTCATTAGAGTATTTCACGTTTGTCGTAGAGTTATAGAACCACTGCCAAGAGTAACCGGCAAGAATATCAAAGCGGCTCTGTATCGGCTTAATGTCACGAGCATAGTTAAGATAGAATTCAAGTGTCTGGTCACGACGGAGCTGTGTATATTTCTCCCAAAGACCCGCACCGTTCTGCGTTTTGTCATGATAAGAAACCTCACTGCCTTTATTCCAAATGTTCCAACCGTTACTTGTAGAGAGGTCAAGACCGAGATTAAGGTTTGCGCGAAGTCCCGGTATGTTGAAAAATCTATAATCCAACTGTGCATTACCAACGATACGACGCACGTTTGAAGTCTTGTCCTCCTCGTTTATCATACCAACCGGATTGAGTGTTGACAGAGAGTTTGGCAAATCTCCGTTCATCCGCGATAACCGCCAGATACGATGCTGTTGGGGTCATACACTGCTTGTGTGGGATCATACTGAACAGCTGCTCCTATCGCTCCTTCGTCAACGAAGCGGTTTGCAGTATAAACTCCCTTAGCATTCAGATTGAGCATAAGATGCTCGTTGAAGAAACGCGGTGTTAGATTTAAAGAAAGCGTACCTCGCTTCATGTTTGATGTTTTCAGCGTACCGTCGTTGTTTATAAAACCTGCCGAAACGCGATAAGGCATAGAGCTGAATGTATTTCCTTTGCCTTCAACACCGCCTGTAACGCTTGCATTCACTTCCTCACTCCATGCCATACGATATATTTCATCTTGCCAATCGGTATTTGAATTACCGAGAGAGGCACGTGCTTTTTCTACATCCAGCTCCGGATGATTATCAAGATAGGCGTTGAAGAACGTTCTGAACTCATCCGCATCAAGCACATCCACCTTGCCTGCAACGTTCTGGAAAGAACCCGTTATGTCAACACTTACTTTCGGTTTTCCGCTCTTTCCTTTCTTTGTCGTTATGACAATGACACCGTTAGATGCACGCGAACCGTAGATAGCAGTAGCAGAAGCATCCTTCAATATTGAGAAACTTTCGATGTCGTTAGGGTTGATGGTAGATAACACATCACTCTGTCCTGAAATGCTCGTGCTGCTTATCGGCAGTCCGTCGATTACTATAAGAGGGTCATTGCTTGCAGAAAGCGAAGAACCGCCACGTATGCGAATGGTTGAACCTGCACCCGGAGCACCGCTGTTTCCAATAATCTGCACACCCGGAGTCTTGCCTTGCAGAAGATCAGCCGGAGAGGTTGCGAGACCTTTGTTCAACTGATCTGCATCGACAGACATCACCGAACCGGTTGCATCGCTCTTTCTTACAGAGCCGTAACCGATTACCACAACGTCGCTTAAAGTCTGCGCATCATCTTGCAGAATGATGTTAAGACTTGGTGCAGCTGTCACTGTCGCAGTCTGATATCCTATGAAGGATACTTGAATTTGCTCCCCTTGATTTGCTTTAAGGGTAAAGTTTCCGTCGAGATCGGTTACCGTTCCGCCTTGCTGTCCTACCACACGGACAGTAGCTCCGATAACTCCTTCGCCGGTATTATCCTTAACATTTCCCTTTACAGTTATCTGCTGTGCAAAGGTTTCGATTGTTAGGAAAAGCCCAAATAACAGGGCGAGAATCCTGAAAGGAATTCTTAATTTTACCTGCTTCATCTTTTTTTGTTTAAAGTTAATATTATTATCATTCATTATTTATTTCGTATTCAAGGTTCATACAACCCTTATTCCCTACTCATGCAGGGCTTAGGATATTCCTTTATCTATATGCCGTAAGACGGTGGAGATTGACTTATGTCAAGTGCAAAAATAGTCTTATTCAACACATTTTGTACTTTTTTTAATGAAAAAACGTTATTATAATAGTGCAAACGTTTGCATCCATAATTTATTATATAAAATTTAAACAAGAAAGACTATTGCAATGGTTTGCATAACTTTGTCTTTGAAATAAACGAAATAACGATGATAGAGAAGCCACCTTTAACAATGAAAGACATCGCAGAGAAGTTCGGAGTCTCTGTTGCAACTGTCTCTCGTGCGCTTAGCGGTAACACTCGCATAAGCGCAGAAAAGCGCGAAGCGATAACCAACTATGCTCGTGAACATAACTTTTTCCCAAATACCATTGCCGAATCGTTGAGACATGTAAGAGTAAGACCTGTAAAGCTGATAGGAGTTATTGTTCCTGAGTTCACACATTATTACTTTTCGTCAATCCTTTCGGGCATAGAGGAGGAAGCATCGGCACGCGGTTATCGGCTGATTGTTGCACAAAGCAGTGAGAAGTTCGAGCGTGAAGCGAAGATATGCGAGTCTTTCGATGCTTACAGAGTATGCGGAGTAATTGTTTCGCAGGCAAAAGACACCGTTAAATACGACCATTTCCAGAAGCTTATAGACAAAGGAATACCGCTCGTTTTCTATGATCGTATATGCACAGGTATAAACGCAAGCCGTGTGGTTGTAGATGATTATATGGGTGCATACACTGCCGTTACTCACCTTATAAATACCGGTTGCAAGCGAATTGCATTCTACGGAACGTCCATGAGCCTTGAAATATCAAAAAACAGATATAACGGTTACCGTGACGCATTGCTGAAAAACAATATCACTACCGATGAAAGTCTTGTGAGATATTGCGACAATCGCGCTGATGCAGAAGCCATAACGCCCGACTTGTTGCAAATGGAAGAGAGACCGGATGGCTTCTTTGCGGTGAACGACGACACTGCAATAGGTATTCTATACACTGCCAAACGCATGGGATTTAAAGTGCCGGAAGATGTTTCCATCTGCGGTTTCACAAACGGAAACCGTGCTACTTCGTGCGACCCTATGCTGACAACAGTGGAACAACGCGGCGTTTTGGTGGGCGAAGAGGCTGCCAACATTCTGATAGGACAGGTGGAAGGACTGATTCCGATGAACAAAATAGAAAAGCGTATCGTGCGCACAAGGCTCATAATAAGAGGAACAACAAAATGACGAAGTGCTTCATAAGTGCTTTATGTTGCATGTTCACGACAAAACGCCGGACGACTTAAATGCAACTGTAATAAATCCATTATTCATTAATATCTAACCGATTATAAACTCATTATTTTCAAAATGGAAAAGTCAACCTATATCAAACAGAAACCTGACATGAACTTTTGGAAACTGTGGAATCTCAGTTTCGGGTTCTTCGGTGTGCAAATCGCTTACGCACTTCAAAGTGCAAACATTTCAAGAATATTCGCAACGCTTGGCGCAGACCCTCATAATCTGAGCTATTTTTGGATACTTCCGCCTCTGATGGGCATCATAGTGCAGCCCATTGTGGGCACTCTGAGCGACAAAACGTGGTCTCGCTTCGGACGACGGATACCCTATCTGTTCATAGGTGCAACGATTGCAGTGCTTGTTATGTGTCTTCTTCCAAACGCAGGTTCATTCGGAATGGCTGCATCAACAGCTATGGTGTTCGGTCTTGCATCGCTTATGTTCTTAGACACGAGCATAAACATGGCTATGCAACCGTTCAAGATGTTGGTAGGAGACATGGTAAACGAAAAGCAGAAAGCACTCGCCTACTCCATCCAGAGCTTTCTCTGCAATGCCGGTTCGGTTGCAGGCTTCATCTTTCCGTTCTTATTCACGATGATAGGAATAAAGAATATTGCCGATGCCGGAACAATACCCGACTCGGTGATATA
The DNA here is from genome assembly GCA_937880835.1 of uncultured Prevotella sp. Taxonomy (GTDB): domain Bacteria; phylum Bacteroidota; class Bacteroidia; order Bacteroidales; family Bacteroidaceae; genus Prevotella. The sequence goes on from CALGRN010000340.1 coordinate 4,708, forward strand.
CAGTTTTTATGTGGGAGCTGCAATACTCATACTGTGCGTTATCTATACCACATTGAAAGTAAAGGAATGGAATCCGACTGAATATGCTCAATACAACGGGCTTGCAAAGCCTCTCAACGAAGAGAAAACGAACATGTTCAAGCTGCTCGCAAAAGCACCTTCCACGTTCTGGAAGGTTGGAGCGGTGCAGTTTTTCTGTTGGGCTGCGTTCATGTATATGTGGACTTATACTAACGGAACGATAGCCGACACATGCTGGGGAACTACCGATGCGTCATCGGAAGGCTATCAGACGGCAGGCAACTGGGTCGGTATTCTCTTCGCAGTGCAGGCAGTTGGCAGCGTGATATGGGCTGTTGTGCTTCCTCAATTCAAGAACATAAAGTTTGCTTACGCCCTAAGTCTCGTTCTCGGAGGCATCGGTTTCGCCGTCATTCCGTTTGTTCACAACCAATACGTGCTGTTTGTTCCGTTCCTGTTGATAGGCTGTGCTTGGGCAGCAATGCTCGCAATGCCGTTCGCTCTCGTTACTAATGCACTGCAAGGATACGGACACATGGGAGTGTATCTCGGACTTTTCAACGGCACTATATGTATTCCGCAGATAGCAGCGGCATTGGCAGGCGGTGCTATACTCAGCCTGTTGGGCAGCATTCAGAGCAATATGATGATAGTTGCAGGCTTGCTTTTGATTGCAGGAGCGGCATGCGTGGGACTCATAAAGGTGAGCAACATCTCTGAAAAAGAATAAAGCGACACGAAGGAATGTTTCCGGAAAGAAATTGACTGACATTGAAACGAACATTCAGATTTGCAATTAATGTTTTCAG